>CAMKQB010000057.1 GCA_946414825.1 uncultured Lachnospiraceae bacterium | reverse complement strand
GCCACTAAGCTGCCACAATACCTTATCAAGAAGAGCAAGGGAATAGATAAATACTGGGAGGAGGAACTTTCCCGTCTCAGAACAGATCATGTAGACTACTATCTGATGCATCATTTAACAGACCTGGATATGTGGGAGTCCCTTAAGTCTCTCGGCATCAAGGAATGGATAGATAAGAAGAAGGCAAGTGGGCAGATCAGAAATATCGGATTCTCCTTCCACGGTAATACAGACAGCTTCATCAAGATACTGAACGACTATGACTGGGACTTCTGCCAGGTACAATATAATTATCTGGATGAGGTAACGCAGGCCGGAACCAAGGGTGTAAAGGCCGCTGCTGAAAAGGGAATACCTGTTGTTATAATGGAGCCGCTTCGCGGAGGAAAGCTAGTAAATATGCTGCCAGAAAGGGCCAGAAAAATATTTGCGGAAGATTCTCACGGATGGACACCTGCTGAGTGGGCCTTCAGATGGCTGTGGAATCAGCCTGAGGTAACAGTAGTACTGTCAGGTATGAATTCCCTTGAGATGGTGGAAGAAAATTGTAAGACGGCAAGTGAAATGGAAGCAGGCAGCTTCACGGAAGCAGACTTTGAACTTCTAAATAATGTGAAGAAAGCAATTCAGGAAAAGGAAAAGGTAGGCTGCACAGGATGCAGATATTGTATGCCATGTCCTAAGGGAGTAGATATCCCAGGAACCTTCGCCAGCTATAACTATATGTATACAGAGGGTAAGAGCGCCGGAAGATTCCAGTACGCTCAGGCCGTTAGTCTTACCAAGGAACCTTGCTTCGCATCCCAGTGCGTTGGCTGTGGTAAGTGCGAGCAGCACTGTCCACAAAGTATACCTATCAGAGAAAAATTAAAAGAAGCGGACAAAAAGCTTCGTCCGCTCCCATATAAAATCGGAATTAATATCGCCAGGAAATATATGTTTAAGAAGGGGAAGAAAAAATAGAGTCAGCATATCTGACTGTTGCCATTGCATCCTTTGCATAGCAGTCAGCCCCTATAGCGTCGGCATATTCCTGAGTCATTACAGCGCCACCAACCACAACCTTGGTATCTGGCTTCTTCTCACGAAGAAGCTTAATGGTATCTTCCATACTTACCACCGTTGTGGTCATAAGTGCGCTGAGTCCAACCAGCTTCACATCCTCCTCCACAGCCTTATCTACTATCACCTCTGGAGGAACATCTTTACCCAGATCAATTACATCATATCCATAATTTTCAAGCATTACCTTAACTATATTTTTACCTATATCGTGGATATCGCCTTTTACTGTAGCGATAATAACCTTACCCTTAAGGTCTCTAGGCTTTCCAGCCATGGACGCCTTAACTACTTCAAAAGCCGCCTTTGCCGCATCTGCACTAAGAAGCAGCTGTGGAAGGAAAACTGTCCCCTTCTCAAAGCCCTTTCCCACTTTATCAAGTGCAGGTATCAGTTCATCATTTATTACATCCAGGGGATCTCTGGTTTTTATAGCTTCCTTCATCGCACCTTCTGCCACACCAACCATACCCTTTTCTATAGCAAAGCTAAGCTGAGATTTTCCTTCTTCTCCCTCTACCTTAGCCGCGTCGCCACCAGCTGCATTTGCAGCGGGAACCTGTCCTCCGGTACTAAGTGTTGAAAGAGTTGCATTTGCATAAGCCTCAATGAAGCCCATGCACTGAGGATCAAGATCCGATAATGCAAGGAATGAACGATACGCAGCCATCATCTGCTCATTATTAGGATTCATGATTGCAAAGGATAGTCCCATTTGCATTGCCATAGTAAGAAAATAAGAATTTATAACCTGTCTCTGAGGAAGTCCGAAGGATATATTGGATACCCCAAGAATAGAACGTCCCTGGTACTCATCTCTTATTCTTCTTATGGTTTCAAGTGTTGTTACACCTGAAGAAGAATCCGATGAAATGGTCATACAGAGACCATCAATAACTATATCCTTTCTAGGTATGCCATACTCATCTGCCGCCTTATATATCTTTTCTGCTACAGCTATACGTCCGTCTGCTGTTTCAGGTATTCCGTCCTCATCGAGAACAAGTCCTACAAGTACGCCACCATATTTTTTAACAAGGGGCATCACTGCCTCTATAACCTCTCGCTTACCATTAACGGAGTTTATCATGGCCTTACCATTGTAGTATCTCAGTCCCTGTTCAAGCGCCACCGTGTCAGTTGTATCCAGCTGAAGAGGAAGTCCCGTAACCCCCTGAAGCCTTGTAACCACTTCTCTCATCATCTTTGGTTCATCTATCTCAGGAAGACCAACATTTACATCCAGTATATCCGCTCCGGCGTCCTCCTGTTCCAGTCCCTGCGACAGGATATAGTCCATATCTGCATCACGAAGTGCCTGCTTGAATCTCTTCTTTCCAGTTGGATTGATTCTCTCACCTATTATTATTGGTTTCTTGTCACATATTACAGCCTGACAAAAGGAAGTAACCACCGTCAGATTCTTCTCGGTATTTGGTTTGAATTTCTTTGGCTTAACCTTCTCAATCGTCTGTCTGATATGTTCCGGTGTGGTTCCGCAGCAGCCACCGAGAACCTGCACTCCCATATCTGCTATCTGGCTCATTACCTCTGAAAATTCTTCCGGCGTAACATCAAATACAGTCTTTCCATTTTCTGTTCTTGGAAGACCGGCATTCGGATTGATAACAATAGGAATTGAAGCAACCTCAACCATTCTCTCTACCATAGGAATCATAAGGTCAGGTCCCATTCCGCAGTTCATACCCAGAGCATCTACTCCCAGCCCCTCCAGCATAGCAACGGTGGAATCTACATTTCCACCTGTAAGAAGCTTCCCCTTCTGATCATAAACTGTAGTTACGATAACAGGGAGCTTCGTATATTCCTTGGCAGCTATTACAGCCGCCTTTGCCTCATAGCTGTCACTCATGGTCTCTATAAGAATCAGGTCACCACCGGCCTGTTCTCCTGCTGACATAACCTCACCAAAAAGCTCCACCGCCCTGTCGAAGCTGAGGTCACCCATGGGTTCAAGAAGCTTACCGGTAGGACCGATATCAATAGCAATATAGGCATCCTCTCTTCCAGTATTGACGCGCGCCTGCTTTGCAAGTTCCACCGCCGCCCTCATCAGTTCCTCAACTCTTCCAGGGAACTTGAGACTATTCAGCCCAAATGTATTTGTATTAAATATATCCGAACCCGCCTTCAGATATCCTTCATATAGTTCTAGTATTACATCAGGATGCTCTGTATTCCACGTCTCAGGAAGCTCTCCTCCCTCCAGACCATGTTCCTGCAAAAATGTTCCCGTTCCGCCATCACAGAACAGCCACTCTTTTCCTAGTCTTTCACGTAAATCCTTTTTCATTTCTTACCTCGCGTATGCGCATTTTCCAGCCATGCTACACTGCTCGCAGCCACTCTTCTCGCAATTTGAATCTATCTCTGTAAGTCCAACCACAGCTGTTATGGACTTGGTAGGTGTCATAAGTAGGCTGTCAGAAAGTGTTACTCCAATAGTCCTTGGCATCTCGAGAATCCTCTCAAAATCCCTCTGAACCTCCAGTGGAAAATCACCATATCCCGGAGAGAATCTTGGTCTCGCGAAGAGACCTCTCTCTTTAGCTTCCTCTATTATCTTATCATTTATCTCATTTGCCCAAGCCTCAGCCATTGCCGCTCCCACCGCCTGGTAAGTATAAGCCTTCATCATATCTCTGACCTCGGCCTTTCTCACCAGCATGTCCGGTACATTTCCAAGGGTTACTGCCATCATCACTATTTCGGCGCACCCTTCCAGATTCTTTAACAGATTACCCGATTCGACTTTTATTCCGGAGAATTCGCAGGATACGTGCTTTTCTTTATGTGAGCCTTCGCCATCCTCATTTGGAACAAGTTTAAAACTGAACTTCCATTCCAACGGAAATGTTTTATAGGTATATTTTGGATCAACCTGCTCCTGCATATCCGCTATACATTCATCAATCACCTTGTTCAGATTGTCATCAATTGCCGTCACACCCTTGAAACCCAGGTATCGCTCTACTTCTTTTCTATTTATCTCAATCATATCGTACCTCTTTGTCTCTATATTTTTTAAGACATTTGTGCTATTATATCATACGGAAAAATTATATAAAAGGAGATACACTAATATGAAACGTAAAATTACTGCACTTTTAATGGTAAGTGTTCTTGCCCTTTCTGCATTTACAGCATGTGGCAACAAGGATACTTCAGAAACAACTACTGAGGCAGTTACTGAAGCAGCAACTACCGAAGAAGCTGAGGTAGCAACTGTTGAAGCTGCTACAGAAGGTGACGCAACTAAGGACAGAGCTGGAAATGATATCGTACTTCCTTCTGAGGTTAATACTATTATTTCCATGGCCCCATCAACAACAAGATTCCTTATCGATTTAGGTCTTGCAGACAAGATAGTTGCTGTTGATACCAATTCCGCTGTGTACGAAAGTGAGCTTCCAGAGGATGTTCAGCAGTTCGATATGATGGCACCTGATAATGAGGCTCTCGTCGCTTTAAACCCTGACATTATCTTTACATCAGGCATGAGTAATGTAGGTGGAGACGATGCCTTCCAGAGCGTACGTGATGCAGGCATCTGTGTAGCTGATATCCCTTCAAGTACATCCTTTGAAGAAATTGCTGAAGATCTTGAGTTCATCGGAATGGCAGTTAAGGAAGAGGACAAGGCTCAGGATCTTATCGCTGAATTTAACGAGAAGATAGCTGCAGTTCAGAAGATTGGTGAAACTATCACAGATAAGAAGACAGTTCTTTTCATGATTTCAATCCCAACAGAAGAATATCCTTCTATCTATACATTTGGTAAGGGTACATACCTCGATGAGATGGTTACATCTGTTGGTGCTGAAAATGTAACTGGAGATCAGTCCGACTGGATCAGCATTTCTGAAGAAGAAGCTATCGCAATGAATCCTGACGTAATCGTTACTAATGTTAACTATGTCCAGGATGTGGAAAATGTAATAAAAACAGCTCCAGGCTGGGAAAATGTAACAGCTATAAAGGACGGTGCTGTATATTACATAGACAGTGATTCAAGTAATCAGCCTAACAATCACGTAGTAGATGCACTTATTCAGATGGCTAAGCTTATCTACCCAGAGCAGTTTGCTGATTTCGATGATCCATTTGCCACTTCAGGTGACGCTGAATAAGAAACTTATAGATTTCTGACAAAAGAGAGTTTATATGAAAAGATACATCTTTACGACAATTATATGTATATTCATATTACTTCTATGTATTAACATGGGGAGCGTTCATATAACGCTCCCTGATTCTATTTGCATTACACTTCATAAGCTATTCGGTCGCACACTTCCAGACAGTATCGAACCGATGAAGGTATCTATATACTGGAATATTAGAGTTCCTCGGGCACTCGTTGCATTTCTCGTGGGAGGCGCACTAGCAGTAAGTGGTGCTGTTATGCAGTCCCTGCTCCAGAATCCACTTGCCTCTTCTTATACCATGGGTGTTTCCTCTGGCGCATCACTGGGATCGGCTATAATAATCATTTCAGGAATAACTTCCTTTGCACTTAGAAGTATGCTGCTTCCAAGTGTCAGTTTTATCTTTGCACTGGGAACTGTACTCTTCGTTATTGTTTTCTCCAGTAAAATAGACAGAAATCTTCACAGCTATACAATCATTCTGATGGGTATGGTCATCTCACTTTTCGTGAGTGCATTTCTCACCTTACTAGCTTCACTCTTCCCAGACAAATCAAGTCTTATGTACTTCTGGATGATGGGTTCCTTCTCCTCCAGGAACTGGACCCACGTTCTGATAATAGCTCCTGTATGTCTGGTAATCACAATTCTCATATGGCTTAACGCCCGGGAAATGGACCTTATGACCTTCGGAGATGAACAGGCTATGTCTATCGGAGTTAATACCAGAAGGAAGAAGACTCTGCTTATAATTATGACCGCAATGCTTACAGGTGTATCTGTTGCATTTTCCGGAACTATTGGTTTTATAGATCTTGTGGCTCCTCATGTAGTAAGGAGAATATTCGGATCAAAGCATAAGGCTGTAATACCAATGAGCTTCCTTATCGGCGGCGCCTTCATGTCGGTGGCAGATCTTATAGCCAGAACCATTATCTCTCCGAGAGAGATACCCGTTGGAGCAGTCACAGCCCTTATCGGCGCACCGTTCTTCGTATTTATCTTCTTCACTAAGAGAAAGAACAGCTGATTCACTTAATGATTTATAAGAAACCAAGAGTAGGAACAGATATGAAAATAAGACTCGAAAATGTATCCGCAGGATATGACAAGAAAAATCTTATAATCAAAGACTTTTCTACCACCTTTGAAGAAGGCGGTATATGTGGAATACTGGGACCAAACGGTTCCGGTAAAACCACTCTTCTTCGCATACTATCCGGTATCATACCATACAACGGCAAGATAGAGCTCCAAAGTGGCAGCACCTCTATAGAACTATCTACTCTACCTCAGAAGAAGCTGGCCCGGTACATAGCTGTAACACCGCAGTTTTCATCTGTCTACTTTTCTTATACAGTATACGAGACCATCCTAATGGGTAGATACGCCCACGCTGATTCCTTCTTTGATTCTATCAGAGGAACCACTGCAAAGGATAAAGAACTCACAGAAAAGGCAATGGAAATGACCGGACTGGGAGACCTTAGGGATAAGCAGATAAATGAACTCTCCGGCGGTCAGCTGCAACGTGTGATGCTCGCCAGAACCTTTGCTCAGGAAACGCCAATTCTCTTACTCGACGAGCCAACTAATCATCTGGATATTAAGTACCACTCAGAGCTGATAGAATATCTCGCTAAATGGGCAGAGGGAACAACTGCCGTTGACGACATAGAACATAAGAATACAGTAATCTCCGTCTTCCATGATATAGGAGACTCTGCTCTAATCTCTGATTCCATCCTTCTTATGAAGAATGGTCAGTTAATCAAAAAAGGTCTCGCTCAGGAAATCCTGACACGTGACCTTCTTAGTGATGTTTTTGATACGGATGTAATAGATTATTATAAAACCATATCTGATCAATTTATCTATTAAAATCTTTTCCAAGTATATTGTAGAGG
Source organism: uncultured Lachnospiraceae bacterium (assembly GCA_946414825.1). GTDB lineage: Bacteria > Bacillota > Clostridia > Lachnospirales > Lachnospiraceae > Eubacterium_Q. Next base: position 6,682 of record CAMKQB010000057.1, on the reverse strand, counting down.
TTATCCGTTATAGCCTTAGCAACATCCGGCTTATTCATAGAATAAACATGTACATTTGTTATTCCATTGGCATATAAATCGATTATCTGATCTGTGGCATATGCTATTCCTGCCTGTTTCATGGCTGAAGGATCATTTCCAAAATAATCCACTATACTCTTGAAACGCTGTGGCATAAAGGAGCCGGATAGCTTAATAGCTCTTTCCACCTGCTTAGCATTTGTGATAGGCATGATGCCTGGTATAATAGGAACTGTAACCCCCAGCTCTCTTATCTTGTACATGAAGTTGAAGAACAGATTGTTATCGAAAACCATCTGAGTCGTAAGGAAATCTGCTCCTGCATCAACCTTCTCTTTGATATGCAGCAAATCGTCCTGCTGATTTATACTGTCCGGATGAACCTCCGGATAACAAGCCGCTCCTATGCAGAAATCGCCATTCTCTTTCAGTTCTCTAACAAGCTCAACAGCATGCTTATAGTCCCAATTAGAAGAATCCGTCCCCATCAGCTCTGGTGTCAGATCACCACGGAGCGCCATAACATTTTCGATACCCAGCTCCTTCATCTCCTGAATCTTTTGATGAACCATCTCTCTACTTGAAGATACACAGGTCAGATGTGCCAGCGTTGGCACACCATATTTATCCTTTATATTTCTGGCTATCTCCATTGTATATTTGCTGGTTCCACCACCTGCACCGTAGGTTACACTCATGAAAGCAGGTCTGGTTGCTGCTATCTCTTCTGTCGCTTCAACCACACTCTCGAAGGTGCTTTCCTTCTTAGGTGGAAAAACCTCAAATGAAAGAGACATATTCTTCTTATTTAGTATGTCGATAATCTTCACGCTGGTTTTACTCCTGTTTTAAATATAATGATTAATTACCCTTTTTCTTATTTTTAAGGCTTCTCTTATTTTCATACATCAGTTTATCCGCACGTTCAAAAACGTCCGTCACTCTCGAATCTGTTTCAGAATCATAATCCGCCATACCAGTAGCTACAACTATGATATCATCATTTTTTACATTTTCTAAAACCTGTTTTCTCAGTCCCTCTAGAAGCTCTTCTCTATTCTCATAGTCTTCTCCAACAAGTACTGCCACAAACTCGTCGCCACCTATTCTGAAAACCGGGCTATGAGTAAATACCCGACATATCATCTTACATGAATCTTTGATATATTTATCTCCCGCCTTATGCCCCCGGGTATCATTTATCTTCTTAAGATCATTCAAGTCACACATAACGATTGCGAACTCATCTATCTCCTCTGCATTTACCCTTTTCTGCAGATCTGATTCATAATCCTGGAAGGCATTCTTATTTCTAACTCCTGTCAGTTCGTCTCTGATAGCCTTCTCTTTAGCGGTCTTAAGGGCACGTACCTGATCATCTATATTCTCGATTCCTACTATCAGATGCTTCTTGTCCTGGGCCCACATAATAGAGAGACGCGTATACTTTATCTTGTCATCAATTATCAGTCTATATCTTTCCGTGAAGAGTCTCTTATCTCTCAGCTTCTCAAGAACAACCTCCTTCGACATTATGCTGACAACCTTATCTCTATCATCCGGATAAACAACTCTCATTATATTCTTGCGAGATTCCTCAAAGAAGTCATCACCCTTATCAGGAACCTGGAGATTCTTATAAATATCGCTGGACTCAAACTCTATGTAGGAGTCATTCTCTGTGTTTACATAATATATAGTGGCATAGTAGGAAGCCAGACTCTCTGCTATCTGTCCGTAGATTATACTCCTCTCCTTTTCCCTTCGAAGAGCAGCCTCAGCCTCATGCTCTGCCTGTCTATTCTCAACGCAGTATAGAAGGTGTTTCTTATCCTTCGTCATCATTATGGAAAGGCGTGCATAAATGACGGATCCTTCATAGATTATCTGGTAATCAAACTGAACTGTCGATTCTCCCTCCAGCTTCTTCAGTATCTTCTCCTTGATACAATGCTCTATAAAGATTTCCTGATCCTTCTGATGAATGATTCTCCGAGCATTTGCAACAGATTCCTCGAAGAAATCCTTTCCCTCTACAGGAACATTCATCGCTCTATACATATCTGTAGATGATATCTCAACGTAATAATCTGTTTCCAAATCCACGTAGTATATCGTGTCATATCTCTCCGCCAGCTGCGTAGCTATGTCATTATAAGTCATAGCCTCTTTTCTCAGCTTGTTCTGTTCACGCTGTTTTCTTACTTCCTCGTCAATATTAAGGACACCAATAATGAAGTAATCGTCATTTTCTTCTAAGCCTCTGATCAGTCTTAGAGAATGCCATACATTCTTACCATCCTTCACATGACGATATACGATACTCTTCATTTCACCTTTTTGAAGATTTTCCAGCAGGTTTTTTTTCTGAATATCATTAAAAAAAATGTGCTTATCATCCTCATGGATAACCTTGTCGGCGTCTCTTATAACATCCTCGAAGAAGTCCTTTCCGTCCCTCTCATGCTTAAGAGTTCCTGTATCCTTTTGGATTGAAAACCACTCATACTCATTCGTAACAGCATTAATATAATACACATCCACATAATCAAACAGAAGTGCATTTGCTATCTTATTCAGTTTTTCGCCCCAATTATTCATGTTTACATTTTACCTTATATGTAAAAGCACCGCAACAAATAATAGTTACAATATATTTTTATTCTTTTCAACCTTCCTTACTGCAAGTATATATGTCAGCAGAAGAAGAACTATATTTAATATAAGCGGGATTACCAGCTCACTATAAGTATCCATTCCGTCATAAACAAAGGTCAGCATATATGTCGGAAGGAATCTTCCTATAGTCAGATATCTCATTATATCTGGAACAAAGAGAACGGTTCCTATCATAGATATTGCTGCCACAGTTCCATTTCCAAACCAGACGGAGAAAAGAATTGTAAAGGCAAGTATGAAGAAAATATTCAGTCCATGCACCAGTGCCAGAACCAAACCATTTCCGAAGCTCATATTGCGAAGCATAAATGTACTAGCCACGAGATAGTAAACCAGCATACTTGCAAAAACTGAGACGCCTGCAAGTCCTCCATACACCAGACACTTACCGGTTATAAAATCTCTCCCCTCATATCCCTGCTGAACCGGAAGTATCCACTTACCATTCTTTCTCTCCTTAGGAAGCATGCCGTTACATACGAGAATAGTTACAAGAGAATAGAAGAAGCCTATATAGTAGCCGAATACAGCTACACTTTCTCTTACTCTCTTTGGATAGAGTACGGACATCATATCCTCAAGAGAAGATATATCAAGACCTGGAAGCTCTGCCATAAGCGAATCCGGAATATCGGAGAATATAACAGAAAAAAGCATTATAAGAACTCCGATACCGAAGGCTAAAATAACAAAGAGTGTTACCTTTCCGGTTCTGAGTGCCTCTAGCATATCCTTTTTAATACAGCATTTCATACGTCTCATCATTTGCACACCTCCCTGAATATGACATCCAAAGAGATGGACTCACTATTTATTGAAAGTATCTCCTGATCTAATGCAGCAAGACCACGGAGGATACTGTTCTGATCTTCCAGCTGGTGATCAGGATCAATCACAAGCTTAACATTAGTATCGTCCAGCTTGATTATCTTCTGAGTAAATGTATATAGCTTATCCAGATCCGGCTTTTCCTTAAAGCTTACAAGGATTGCACTATTACTTACATCCTCTTCCGCCATATCTACTTCCTTTGCTATAACTCCTCCTGTAAGGAAGCCCGCCTTGTCACAAATGCTATCCATATCTGCCAGGATATGTGTGGAAAGAATAACAGTTCTTCCCTCAGATTTGAGCCTCATGAGTATATCCTTTACATCATTTCTGCCAGCGGGATCCAGTGCACTTGTAGGTTCATCCAAAAGTATTATATCCGGGTCATTTACAAGTACTGCTGCTATCCCGAGACGTTGCTTCATACCTCTGGACATGGTCCTTATTTTTGTTTTTGCAGGAAGACTCACGAGACCGAGCAGTTCCTCTACTCTTGCTGGATTTTGATTCTGGAGCAAGAAACTTAAATATTCATCCGTGGTTAGATAGTCATAAAAAGCAGGCAGATCAGGAAGATAGCCCACCTTCTTATCGGTAGTGAACTGTCCATCATCTGCCTTCATCAGACCTGACATTATATTCATAAGTGTGGTCTTACCAGCGCCATTTCGTCCGATCAGACCATATATTGTTCCTTCCTTTATCTGAAAGGATACCCCCTTCAGAACCTCCTTTGGACCAAAGGATTTTCTGATACCTTCTAATTTAATCATTCTTCTTTCTCACATGAGCTCCATTAAATGTTACAACTGCCACAAGCTTATCCAGATCATCTGTTAAAGTAACCTCGAAGAAGCAATTACTTCTTCCGTCCTTTATCAGCTTTGCCTCAGCATATAGAATACTGCCCTTGGGCGATGACATGAAGCTTGCTGATCCGACAACACTGACCGTCGCATAATCCTTATCATAATTAGATGCTACCGCAAATGCAAAATCAGCAAGTGTATAGATAGCACCTCCCATAACTCCACCATAAGCATTTTTATGATTCTCCGTCAGTCTCATGCTGCATTTAGCGTAGTTTTCGCCAATTTCATCAACCTCAGCTCCTGACAGAACCGTTGCATAGCGGTCATGGGAAAATATCTCTCTAGCCTCTTCAAGTGAACCCATTTTAGTAACTCCTTTAACTTTCAGTCATAAAAATAAATGGGATAGATAAATCTATCCCATTTAGTATACGATGAAATTTGCTATTATTTCAAGTAATTAACTAAAACTTCCCATATGTTATTCTGAACGAAGTAGGTTATCTTTCTTACTCCACATTTTTAAGTGCCTCGTCCATAGGTATCTTCTTTATTCTATTATAATCTATAAACATAACTATCAGATACGCTATGAACACAAAACAGAATTCCTTGACAAAGCCTATTGGCGAAACATAGTAATGGAACCATCCCTCCATCTTCATCAAATACTTTTGGAAAATAATATTCATAGCAAAGTAACCTGCAACTATACCTATGATGCACGATACAATAACTACAAATGTAGTCGAGGTCATATAGAGGGAACTTATTTCCTTATTCTCATATCCCAGTATCTTGACCATGGAGATAGCATTTTCATTTTTCTCAATGATTATCTTCGTAAGAAGATATATAAGTATTGCAGATAAAATGATACATGCATACTGGAAGTAAACCATGTAGCCACCTATGGAATGATCGAGCTGTCTCGATATCTTCAGTATATCGTCTTCGGTTATTGTAGTCGCGATATACTTATCACTAACGCCTTTTATCTCTTCATTTGCCATGAAGCCTGTGAAGTAGTCCTCCTCCTCATCAAAGAACTCACGGTAGTTCTCAATTGGCATAAACACTGACAATCCTCCAGCGTAGTCATATATTCCAACTGCCTTCATTGTATATACTTCATTATCAAACTTAGCACTCAGCTTAAACTCATCGCCAAGCTGAATCTTATACTTCTCCGAAAATGACTGGGAGATATATACCTCATTATCCTTCAGACCACTTGGCACTTTAATATACTTACTGTTTTCTTCTATTCCATATACAGATATGCTTTCCTTGTGAAGATTATCCTCATCACCAGATACATACTCCAGACCATTCATTGCAAACTTTTCTGCTGAATCTGTAGTGGTTTTTATCTCATTTTCATCTTCATCCTCTGTAGTTTTTAACACCATCTGATACTTGGCAAACATCATGTCTGTAACATTTTCTTTATATGCATTAAGGGAATCCGGGAAACCAACCGCCATAGAAAGCATAAGCATAACAAATGCTATTCCCAGTACAAGTACAAGATAGTTAGGAATATTCTGAAGGAAGATTCTCGTTCTGAAACGACCGATGAATTTCCAGCGCGGAAGCCTGATGGCCTTCTTTCTCTTACTAGTCTTAAGATCATGTCTAAGAAATCTAAGTGGAGAGAATCTCATCATTCTAACTATTACAAAGAGATTCACTACAAACATGATGATAAGCGGAACAACTGTTGTCTTGATAAATGCATCTGAGTTCCAATAGGTTTCGTAGGTTGGAAGACTGTAGCTGTTGTAATACATACCTATTACAATTTCCTTCATCTTAGTATAACCGAGGATATTTCCTATTATTGCTGCAATTAAAGTAACCACCACCGGCATAGTCATGTAGTGAACTATCAGTTCCATCTTCGTATAACCTGAAGCCCTTAGTGTTCCGATAACAGAAGCTTCCTTGGTAATAGTATTGCTTATGGTTATGGCGAATATAAATGCCAGCACTGCCACCAAGATATAAAGCATGATTCCCGCTATTGCCTTATCACCACCCATATCATCTGTAGCAAAGTGAATCGCATTATTTGAATAGTTAGGAAGGAAGCCTTCTATTTCAACCTCGTCAGTAACCGCCTGTGAGATAAGTGCAGCCATTACATTTTCTGATAGCTCTTTTTCCTTAATCTGATCCTCCGGCTTATCATTATAGGTCCAGGCATAATTATAATGCATGTTACTCTGCAGATTATCGAAGCCTTCCTCAGTTACTATAGCAACATCAAAATTGATTGCATCAAACATGGAGTCTGTTGGTTTCTCATATAGTGTACTGTAGTTTACAAGAGCCAC
>CAMKQB010000056.1 GCA_946414825.1 uncultured Lachnospiraceae bacterium | reverse complement strand
AGGAGAATCAAATGCAGTCTTAGTTTTTTCACCAACCTGTTCTGTACCATTTGGAACATCTGTGGATAGTCCAGAACTTACAGTGGGATCAATATACGTATATCCATACGTTGTAGGAAGGTCTAAATCGTTATAATCATAACCTTCTGCAATAGATCGAAGATAATATTTTCCATCTTCGTTTGCAAATATCCACATAAGCAATCTATCTGCTGTTATATTATCACCTGATTTACTAGCATTCTTAAGAGAACCATCATATTCAACTGTATAATATTCACCATTATATTCAGCTATTAATGCATATTCCTTCCAAGCTAAAGGCCTATTAGGATTTCCTGATGGCGCAGGTGGTTCTTTTGTTGTAACCAAAGTGGCTGTAACAGAGAAGCTATCCTGCTCATATGTGATTTCGCTTGCATCGTTGTTTAATTCAACATCATCGATAACTTCAATCCCACTACTAGCAAAGTGAACGATACTTAAATCCTCGCTGTCTGCAACTTCAGGAGCATTTTCATACTCAATTTTTACTTCAACGGGAAGTGAAGGCTCAATCTTCTCACCATTTCTAATAATCTCAATATCAAAGAATCTAGCAAATGATATAGTTTCTGTATCATCTTTATTAAGAGCGTCAGCTGCGCAATTGAGATACATATTGTAACCATCTGTACCAGGTAAGATTTCGCGTGAAGTTACAGATAGCTCCTCCTCTGGATAAGGAAGACTACCTTCTGGTGCATTGATAGTAATGCTATAGTCAGTACTTGGATCATCAACTACAAGTACTTTAGCACTATCATCTACAACCTCTTCTACATTTTCACTCTCTTCTTCATTCTCTCTCTCTTCGTCAACAACTAGCTCTGTCTGATTATTGCCAGCAGCTTCTTCCCCCTCAAGAACAGCTTCTGATTTCTCAGCTTCGCCAGGTGTACTAATAGTTACTTCCCCGGTTTCTGATGTAGCACCGGCGTCTGCCGCAAATACATCACCGATATAGTCGAATCTAACGCTCGAAAGAATCATAGAAACAACTAAAAGCAATACTATTAACCTTCTTTTCGTTTGATTTACTCTCACGATTTTCTCCCTTCTTTTAAAATAGTGTATACTCTCTCATAAATACCCACTTTATAATAATTCATTTCAAAAATGTTTAATATCAATTATCTTGAAAAAATACAAAAATGATTAACTTAACTCCCATTATTATGATACAATATTAGAGAATTATATAATTACAATATCTTATGATTTTAGTTGAGGATTTTATGAATTATTTAGACTTATTAGAAAACGATATAGATGAAATGCATAGGGATGTCAGAGAAGAGGTGCTCTTCTTCCGTAAGTGCGCCGCTGGCGACATCTATGCAGTAAAGCAAAATGTCGAAGAACACAGATTCAGAGACTCTACCGGTGTGGGTACTCTATCAAAAGACCCTTTGCTTAATCTTAAATATCATATGGTTATAACCGCCGGAATAATCACAAGAGTCTGTATAGAAAAGGGACTAGAAGCTGAAAAAGCTTTTCAAATGAGTGATTATTACATAAGAAAGCTCGATTATGCTACGACTGAAGATGAAGTTGAACAGATCCACGACGATATGGTACTAGACTTTACTGGGCAAATGAGAATCTCTCTTAAGGACAAAAATTTATCCAGAGCCGTAAGTCTGGCTCTAGATTATATATACGCTCATTTAAGTGAAAGAATAACCATCAAGGATCTGGCCAATCACACAGGTGTATCCGCCAGCTTCCTATCACGTGAATTTTCTAATGAGTTAGGTATAAGTATAAGTGATTATATAAGAGATAAGAAAATAGAGATGTCGCAAGAGCTTCTCGTAAATAGCGATATGAGTATAATAGAAATCGCTTGTCAGCTATCTTTCTCATCCCAGAGTCATTTTATACAGGTCTTCAAAACCCTTGTTGGAGAAACACCTAAAAAATACCGTTCAAAAAACCAAAAGAAATGGACAACAATAAACAGTAGCTCCAACTAAAAAATGGCCTATGGGCCATTCTTAGTTGGAGCAGGCGGGAATCGAACCCGCGTCCGAAAGCTCTTTCACTACCACTTCTTCCATCACAGTAAGTGTTTTAACATTCCCTACGTTCTACGCCCACTCACAGGCTTAGAATTTCAGTAGCTTGTGATTCTTCCCTGGACTACAAGCTTTGTCCCGGAAGTGCTCCGCCTGTTCGATGCCAGTTACTCACGCAGCGGATGACGCAAGACTGACAGCTGCTCTTAGGCAGCGAGTGCTAATTTATTATCAGCGTTTATTTTTAAAATAGATGTTTTAACGAGGTCACCCACCTCGGATGGCTATGATAGTTTCTAAACCCCCGTCGAAACCAGTACTACCCCTGGTTTATTCAGCAGTTGAATCTGAAGCCGAAGCATCTGTTGCAGAAGCACTATTAAAATCATCAAGAAGCTTCTGAAGATCTTCATTAACACCTACCTGGCTATATTCTTCGTTCCACTTCTCTTCAAACCATGTATCATACTCTGAAGCAGCTATAGTTCTATGCTTAGCCTCCTGAGCCTTCTGATACTTGTATAGATGCTTTCCAAGTGGAATTCCAACAAGAGCTCCAATACCAAGTGATACAACAAGCACTCCGATTGCCTGCTTCACTTTCTGGATTCTCATAGTCTTCTTACGATTTTTCTTCTCTTCCTTATACTTATCAACCTTTTGCTGACTCATAATTTTTACCTCGATACATTTCTTGATAAGCCTCTAATCACCTTAAAGACCATCGTTTATGATATACCATTTAGTATATATAAATCAAGACATTTTTGTCTTACTACTGTGAATCAGCGGAATTTCACCTTAAAGTCTCTTTCAGCCTCACGCTTCTGATCCTTCTTAGCTATATCCTCTCTCTTATCATAAAGCTTCTTACCACGAGCCAGGCCTATCTCGACCTTCACGAGACTACCACTGAAATATACCTTAAGTGGAACTATTGTATATCCTTTTTCCTTTGTACGTCCAATAAGCTTATTAATCTCGTACTTGTGAAGAAGGAGCTTTCTCTTACGAAGAGGATCCTTATTAAATATATTTCCCTTTTCGTAAGGATTTATATGCATCTTATTTATGTAAACCTGTCCTTTGTCTATAGATACATAGGATTCCTTAATGCTGCAGTTTCCCTGTCTAAGTGACTTAACCTCTGTTCCGGCAAGTTCAATACCCGCTTCATAGGTTTCATCTATAAAATAGTCATGGTAAGCTTTTTTGTTGTTTGCTATAAGTCTAGTCCCTTTTTCCTTAGCCATTTCTTTACTCCAATCATTAGATTCTTCGCTTTGTCCAAAATGATATTATCAATTAACAAAGCTAAAATCGATAACTCTATCTATCTTATCACATCTCTCAACTCTGACCCTTACCTTATCTCCGAGCTTGTAGATCTTACCAGTAGTCTTACCGACCATCTCAAATCTATCCTCGTAATAGTCATAGTAATCATCTGTCATAGAAGCTGTACTGACAGCTCCCTCTACTGTGTTCGGAAGCTCAACAAATATATTCTGACCTGTAAAACCTGATACTATACCATCAAACTCCTCACCAATATGATTTGACATATACTCTATCTGCTTTAATTTCACTACGTCTCTCTCGGCATCAACAGCCCTTCTTTCCTTTGCTGAGTTATCTTCTGAAACCTTAGGAAGAAGTCTGGAGTAATGTCTGATTCTATTTTCATCCAGCTTTCCGTGAAGATTCTCCTTAATAATACGATGTATCTGAAGATCAGGATATCTTCTGATAGGTGATGTAAAGTGACAATAATACTTACATGCGAGTCCAAAATGTCCCACACACTCAGTAGAATATCTGGCCTGCTGCATAGATCTAAGTGTCATCTTGGTAACAAGCGCCTCATAAGGCTGATCCTTTATCTCATTTAGCAGCTTCTGATATTCCTTCGGATGCATTTTGTCTCTGCTAACCTTGAAATATAGCTTGAAGTTACGTATAGCATCTCTTAAAAGATCGACCTTTTCCTCAAGTGGAACCTCATGAATTCTATACTCAAATGGAAGCTCACTCCAATAGTATTCTTCAGCCACTGTCTCATTCGCCATAAGCATGAAGTCTTCTATGAGCTTTGTTGCGCAGTTTCTGTCATAAGGATGAATATCAACCGGAACCCCTTCAGAATCAACAATAATCTTAGTTTCAGCCACATCAAAATCAATTGAGCCTCTCTTCTCTCTGGCAGCTCTGATTATCTCAGACAGTTCAAGCATACGTCTGAACATAGGAATAAGATAGTCATATCTCTTCATCAGTCCATCATAGTCTCTGGAAGGATCCTCTTCTACTATCTCAGGATGAGGACATTCCCCTGTGAGGATAGTCGCTACATCATTATAGTTCATTCTCTCATTTACATTTATAAGACCTTCTACTATCTCATGACTGAGCACCTTGCCTTTTTCATCAATATCCATAAGACAGGAAAGAGTTAGTCTATCCACATCATGATTTAAGGAGCATATACCATTTGATAGCTTGTGAGGCAGCATAGGAATAACACTATCTACCAGATAATTACTTGTTCCTCTCTTCAGCGCCTCTTTATCAAGCGGTGAACCCTCTGTAACATAGTTCGAGACATCTGCTATATGAACGCCCAAATGATAAACTCCATCACTATATTCAAGAGTAATGGCATCATCCAGATCCTTAGCGTCTTCACCATCTATAGTAACTGTATAAAGCTGGCGGAAGTCTCTTCTACCAACCTTGTCTTCTTCACTCACTTCGTCAGGTATATCATCCAGCTGTCTCTCAACATCATCAGGAAAATCAACCGGTATTCCGTAAGTCTTTACAACCTGAAGTATATCGGTCTTGGGATCATCGATATGACCTATAACCTCACTAACTGAACCCTCCGGAGACTTCTTCTCATTACCAAAATCTGATATATTGACTATAACTACACTACCTGTTACAGCATTTCCAGAAGCATGCTTTGGAATGTATATATCATCCGCAATCTTCTTATTATTTGGAATAACGAAGCCGTAATTATCACACTGCTGGTATACCCCCAGTATCTCTGTTGTATTACGAGACAGAATCCTGGTAATCCTCGCCTCTCTGCGAGGACCTCGATGACCACTCATTTCATTTATCAGAACCTTATCTCCGTGAAAGGCATTCATACTGTCCTTAGCAGGAATAAAAAAATCCTCATCATATCCTTCAACTGTTACGAAACCAAAACCTCGTCTAGTAGAGTTATATATACCAACCATTACTCCCCTCGGAGGAAGCATATATCTGTCATTTTTGGTTTTAATAAGCTTTACCTCATCGCAGAGCTTATTAAGAAGGTTTAGAAAGCTTTCCTTTTCCTCATCAGATGATATGTCATAGAGAAAGCACAGTTCCTTATACTTAAGCGGTCTATAATTATTCTCAGACATCTGAGTCTTCAATTTTTCATACATTTCCATTTCTTTTTCTGTGTATTCTATATTTTCCATTTTTATCCTCTAGTTTCTAATCAATGTTAATTCAACACAATAATTTGCAAAAAAAGGGTACTTACAAATGTAAGTACCCTTGAAAAAACTTTGTTATAGCTTACATCCACTTTGAACTAAGCAGTGCAGCTACAATAATGAATAATGCACCAAATATTGCTGTAGCTCTCTGAATACGAGCTTCTTTGGAATGCTTCTTATTCTTAGCCCAGTAAGTATCAACTGATCCTGTAAATGTACCTGTGAATCCGTTGTCCTTTCCTTCCTGGCTAAGTACTAGAATTGCGAGTACTACCGATATAATTATAAAAGCTATTGTAAGTGCGATCTGCATCAATATTTCCTCCTAAAAATTATACCAAGTGATAATACCACACAAAATCTAATAATGCAATCGTTTTTTTATCATACTACAAAGTTCTTCTTTTTCTGATAACCGCTAATATACCAGCTGCTGACAGAACCAGCATCACCATAGCCCCTGCAAGAGGAGTATTATCCGCTGTTCCTGGAGACTTAGTGTTAGCAGCCTTAACACTCTTCTCTGGCTCCTTAACTGTCGCATCCGGAGCAACTGCCTCGTCAGCAGCCTCAACTGAAACTGAAGTTGCATCCGCTGATAGCGTCTCTGAAACCTCTTTAACACTTGAAGCACCATCACTTTCTTTAGTAGTAATAGTTACATCAATAGTATTCAGAAGCTTAGTATCCTTATCTGCATCTACTGTCAGATAATCAAATTCTATCTCAGCAGCTTCGCCCGGTTTAATAGTAGTTCCAACAAGACTTCTTAACTTAGCTAATGCAGCATCACTGAGAATAACCTTTGAGCCATCTTCTCTAGTAAATACATCAGATATATCTTTAACGGTAATTGACTGATTTCCATCATTAGTGATTTTCAGTCTGTAAGTGATTGTATCGCCAACCTTATATTTAGCAACTCCATCCGGAGAATCACTAACTATGTCGAAGTCGATATACCAGCTTGGAGAAGGTACATCTATCTTAGCGCTATCTTCTGCAGAATGATCAGTAGTGACTCCATCAAACTTAACATCTACAGTATTATCATAAGCACCACTACCATTTGCGATATCTTCTTCTGTAACTACATGAGTAGCCTTAACAGTTCTGGTTTCACCTGAAGGTACATCACTTATAACATATACATTTGAGCCATTCTCAAATACAACCCCTGACTTCTCAGTTAACGTTATATCCTTGGCTGAATCATAGATATTAGTAATACTTATTTCAAATGTTATAGTATCACCAAGCTTATAAGTCTTATCTTCGTGTGTCTTTGTTGTTGTGACTATTCCAGTATCAGTTACAACAAGTGGTTGCTGAATCTTAGTTATAGCATAATTGTCTTCTGGATTCACCGGTGCTACTGGTGCTGGTGCCGCTAAAATAGGTGGTGCAGCAAACAGTCGGCTAGTTCTAGCATTTAACATTCTACGATTACCAGATGTAATAGTATAAGTAAATGTATTCTCGCTTGAACCTACATAAGTTTGAGATCCAGTTACATTGAAGACTACATTTTCTCCTGGTACCATTCCATCTCCAGAAATAACAACCTCCGAATTTGTTAGTGGAGTTCCATCATAGATCTTTTCATCTCCAAGAGAAGTAAATGTAACCTGTCTTTTATTGATAGTAAGTGTACCGTAATCATAACCTAAGTCATAATTACTTGTAACATCCTGACCACGACTATTCTTGATAACTATAGTCGATGGAACATTTTCATATGAACCAGCATTCTTAGGCTTAGTACCTGTTTCAAAAGTATCAATAGCATCCCCATTTGCAAGGCTTCCAACTATATCATAATCATTATCTACAAGTTCTGAACCATCGTATGTCTTTTCAGCAGATGCTGTCTTAATTATAACATCTGACTTCTTAGTAATTTTAGACTTACCAGAAACAAATGTTATATCGTAATTATCTTTCACATCTGTTCCATTTTCATCAACTATCTTAGCACTTGTAATTTTATTCGTTATTTCTCCAACTGATGTTAGATCATCTGGATCTGTTGAATCTTCCTTAGTATAAGTCCATGTTAACTGATCTACGCTATGACCTGTAACCAGATTATCTGTAGTATAGCTTGTTAACTTGAACTCTGTTCCATCATATTCACGTTCATCTGTACCTGATGTAATTGTCAAAGGACGCTTAGTAACTGTTAATGTACCTTTTCGGTACTCTGATATTGTATAGCTGTTTGTTACATCCACGCCATCCTTCATTATCTTAACAGTACCCTGAGTAATAGTATTTTCTGAAGAACCTGCATCAGTCTGTGAACCTGTAACTGTAGCAGTTATTGTTTCTCCTGCTGCCAGTCCTGAAGCTGAATGATTAGAAGCATCAACACAGGTAACTGTGTCAACCTCAAGTGGCTCACCATCATATACCTTTGCTCCACTACCGGCAATTACGATTAAGCTTCCGGATAGGATTGTCAACGTACCATTTACAAAGGTAATATCATATGAACTTGTAACATCCTCATTATTATTATATATAACAAAATCAGTTACTTCATTAGGAACACTTCCGGCAGTAGTAATAGTTCCGTTAATAGTTATTGATTGAACACTGTCTCCACGAGGAAGGACTATTACATTTCCAGTATTAGTATCTGTAATCTCATATGTATCATCTGTAAGAGGAGAACCATCATATCTTCTGGAAGAGCTTCCTGCTGTAACAGTTATGGCTTTCTTTGAGATTGTAAATTCTCCAGTCTCAAATGTAATATCATAATTTGGATTTGTTGATGTATCTGCACTACTTTCAAATCCGGAATAAATTTCATATGGACTATTTGCTACTGTTTCACCGGCATCTCTGTGAATATCAATTCCACTAAGAGTCAGTCCCTGAATTGTCTGTCCCGCATTATTTCCTGTAGTAGCTTCAACTGAATAAGCAAGTGCAGGATCAGCATCTCCATATGTCTTAGAAGCATCTGTAGGTATTACTTTAATTCCCTTACGTACTATCTTGAAAATAGCATCCTCGTAGGTTATCTGATAATTAGTGGCATTACTTACATTAACCGTATTTCGATTAATTGTATATTCACCAACATCCTCTCCTACAGTTCTCAGTAGAGTTCCACTCATCTGATCGCCAAATGGAAGTGCTGTAGATGCTATCTGAACTCTATTATTATCAGAATCCAATGTATACAGTTTATATGTAAGTGCAGGATCTGATTCTCCAAATATCTTGGAATCAGAATCAGCCTTTATAATCAGAGGCTTCTGATTAATAGTAAATGTTCCGTTTTCAAATGTAATATTGTAGTTTTTATTTGAACCATCTGGCTGAGAAGCAGTTATAGTATATGGTCCTACATCCTCTCCTGTATCTCTAGTAACACTTATATCAGAAAGTGAATCACCACTAATCAGGGCATTATTCTGAACTGTATATGTAAGCGTAGGATCTGCATCTCCATATGTCTTTGATAAAGAATCAGGAATTACAGTAATATCCTTTGATGTAATTGTAAGTTTAGCGCCTTCAAAACTAAGGGTATAATTATTATTACCCGAAACAAGTCCCAGGGTTCCTTGATTAATATCATAATCACCAACATTTTCTCCAGGAACTCTATTTAAAGCACCTTCCAAAACATCTGTTTCTAGGTCACCAAGTTTCAATCCTAAAACAATATAGGTATATTCCGGTTCAGTATCTCCATAAACCTTTGTTTTATTCTCAGCATTAACAGTAAGTGTTGCCGGAGTTATAGTAAACTCTCCAGTTTCGAAAGTAATATCATAATTTGGATTTGTTAATGTATCTGCACCACTTTCAAATCCGGAATAAATTTCATATGGACTATTTGCTACTGTTTCACCGGCATCTCTGTGAATATCAATTCCACTAAGAGTCAGTCCCTGAATTGTCTGTCCCGCATTATTTCCTGTAGTAGCTTCAACTGAATAAGCAAGTGCAGGATCAGCATCTCCATATGTCTTAGAAGCATCTGTAGGTATTACTTTAATTCCCTTACGTACTATCTTGAAAATAGCATCCTCGTAGGTTATCTGATAATTAGTGGCATTACTTACATTAACCGTATTTCGATTAATTGTATATTCACCAACATCCTCTCCTACAGTTCTCAGTAGAGTTCCACTCATCTGATCGCCAAATGGAAGTGCTGTAGATGCTATCTGAACTCTATTATTATCAGAATCCAATGTATACAGTTTATATGTAAGTGCAGGATCTGATTCTCCAAATATCTTGGAATCAGGATCAGCCTTTATAATCAGAGGCTTCAGATTAATAGTAAATGTTCCTGTTTCAAATGTAATATTGTAGTTTGCATTTGAACCATCTGGCTGAGAAGCGGTTATAGTATATGTTCCTTCATCTTCTCCTGCAACCCTTGTAACACTTATATTCTCCAGGTTCTCACCATCGGCAATCGGTGTATTACTATCCACATGCCAGGTAAGAGTGCTAGGATCAGGATCACCATATACCTTTGAAAGATCATCTGCAATTACTGTTATATCTCTTGCACCGACTTCAAGGGTTCCCAGTTTACTGGTAATACTGTAATTATCAAAGTTTACAGTAGTATCACTATTAAATACATAACCATCTATTATTGTAGTACTTCCATGATTAACGCTAAGTGTAAATGTATTTAAACTACTTCCCTTTTGAGTCTGAGAACCTGTAATATCCATTGTTTCGGTATCTGTACTAACTAAAGGTGTATTACATACATAAGCGCCTTGTTCAACCTGTGTACCGGCATCTAGTTCAATTTTATAATTTTTATTTGTACCTGATACAACATTTCTAGTAAGCGGACTGCCATCATATATCTTATCACCCGAATCTGTTGTAATAGTAATAGGTCTTCTATTAATTGTAATTGTATCAATAGTTGAATAAGTATATGATTCCCCGGCCGCAGATACTACACAAGTGTATTTACCGGACTCGGCAACGTCGGTTAAATGATAGGTTTCATCAGTAGCTCCTGTTATTTCCTCACCGTCTTTATACCACTGGTATGTAGCTCCTGCAGGTACTGAAGATCCAGTAAGTGATAAAGTGATTGGATTACCATCATAGACAATATTATTTCTATCGTCGACAATTACCCTTTCAATATCAATATAATCCGATACAAAGATATCACTATCCAAACAATTGTTCTGTTTATCACTTATAGCCTGTATAGTAAAGTAATACAGACCAGTTCCAACCATATAATTAGTCCAATCCTCTATCTTAAGAGGTCCATCATTCGGTACTGTTACTTCATTCAAACTAACAGGATCTGATGTTAAAGTATCTTTTCTATACAAGGTTACCTTGTATGAAGGAATTATATGGGAATCACTATCACCTGTAACACCATTATTTTCCTCTGGTCCAGGAACCGAACTCCAGCTTATACCTCCAAAAGGTGCACTAGGCGATTTCTGAAGAACGCCCTGTGGTGTATCAAGCTTTGCCTTAGATATAACAAACTGTGTAGGAGCTGTATTATACTCCGAATAGTTTGTAGTACCTGCCAAATATGCCTTTACATAGTATGTTCCGGCATCCTTAGGTATCTCATATGTGTATGTACCATCTTCAGTATCACAATATGAATAAGTAAGACTATAGTCCGGATCAGTCTGTTCAGGATGTTCCGGAGAAATGGATGGAGCATTACGAACTTCTCCATATGTCCAGCCATCCAACGAAACAGTAAAGACCATTGTAGCTTTTTCAACTTTTACATAGTTTATTTGTTCCGCTGTAAATGTTTTCGATAAACCATTATCTTTTCTAGTAGCTGTAACCTCACAGCTCACATAATATCCGTGAGGATCAGGATTAACTTTTCTACCAAGTGGAAAATCAAATAAATTACTATCTGCTGTATCTTCTGAATAATCATCAGGTACACCCTTAAGTCGTTTTACATGCCACTTGTATGTATAAGTATAATCATCAGTATTTAAATCAGCATCACCAACAGCAATATTACACTGAATTGTTGGCGCATCAGTATAGTTATAAATAAGACTCCAGGATGTTGCCGTATCATCATCCTTAAATGATAAACCAGGAGTAACATTCGGCTGATTTGCACTTAATGTAACTATTATATCTGCATCAGTAGTTGCTATATCAAAGCCTGCACTGACTGTACCATCCTGATATACAGTGCCTCTTCCATTTAGTTTTGTACCATCAGTAACAATTAATTTAGCATTATCTGAAGCAACTGACTTAACATCATAACCTGTACAGTCAACAACATTATCATCATCTACATCTCGATATCCCTTTAATACAGCTGTATAAGGGAAGTCTGCATCACCGGCAACCATTATATAGCTTGTATTTTCACCGTGAATTGTTGTATTCGGAGCAGTGTCCTTTCCGGCCTGGCTCACATCATCAGATGCAAACTTAACAGTTACAAGTGTCGAGTAAGTAATGTCTGCATTTTCTAGGTCACTTATACTGGACTTGGTATTTGCTTCGTTACTTGATACTGCCTTAACCTGAACCTTATATAATCCCTTGGAATCATCCAGAAGGCCATGATAATCATAGGTGTAAACACCCTCTGAAAGCGTTATATCAGGTGAATTTAATGTAACTTCACTACCTGAAACTTTAGTAAATTCTCCTGTAGCTGTATCGGCTCTATAAAGTGTTAATTCATATGAAGCAACTGTCTCTCCACCTATATCATCAGGTCTCGTCCATGTAATCAAACCAGGTACAGTATTACTCCATAAAACAACAGGTTTTTCAAATTCACTTGGAGTAACTGTAAGTGTTCCAGGTTCAAAAACAATATGATAATTACCCTGAGCTTCTTCAAGCTCATATCCACTAGGAGTTATGGTGTACTCATCAGCACTACTAAATGTACCTCCCGTAGCTGAATAAGCACAATCAAAGCTAATAGGCTCGCCATGTAATACCCCTTCATCTTCACCAGGAACAAATCCGGTAAATGTAGCTGTATATATAGGAACCGCATCACCATAACGGAATATAGCCGGGCTAACAGGTATATCATCAGCCTTAATTGTAAGAGGCGCCTTTGTAATAACTGCGTTCTCTATAGTTTGCTGACTATGTGTTTCATTTAATGTATATCTAGCTGCCAGATAATCATTAAGTCTATATGCATATTTGATAGTTCCATTATCATCATATGTCAGACTAACTACTCTGTCAGTGCCTACATTCTTATCATTGTAGGACATATGCGAAACATCAAATTCTATTCCTTCACCTGCTGCAGCAATATCGTGATCCGAAATACCATCATAATTAGTAGAATTAACTTCTGGTTTAACCAGGCGGTTTTCTAATACTGCTGTCGTTCCATCATATACCTTTGGATTAATAGTTATTCCTCCGGCTGTAATATCCTTGAATAACTCAACATCCTTTTTATCTATGGTAAGCGTACCCACTATATATACAAACTCGTAATTGTCTGAGCTTAGAGTTCCAACAGATGCATCAATGTCATAATCTCCAGGAACAGTATAAATACCATCTGCATCTGTACCTGGACAAGCAAATTCCGGTGATCCGGTTATTCCACCTGTAGCATCCTCTGTATATCTAAGTCCGTCATATGAAGTAGAACCATTTGTATATCCATCTACTCTAACGTCGCCGGTCCAATCAGGTAAAGTTCCACCAGGTAAAACGCCCTCGGAATAAGTGAATCTCTTGTCATCTGCAACTACAGCAATCTTTGATCTATTTACTGTAAGCTTACCATCCACATAATTAAATGAATAATTATCATCTTGTGCTCCAGATGGTGTAATAGTGTAAACTCCTACACCTCTCTTAGTTGAATCATTTGTATCATATTCGCAATTACATGTTGGAAGCGCATCGAGAACACTACTATTCTCTCCTGTTACAAATCCGGAGTATGATACTGTATATTCTGGAGCAGAATCACCATACGTTATCTGCTTATTCTTAGCAGTAACAATTAACTCTTGCTTGGTGATGCCGGCATTATTTAATACAAGAGTATCATTATCTGCCGTTCCATCCTGGGTTTTTAGTACATAATTCTCATTATCAATAGTAACACCTGTTAATGTAACCTTATCAGCATCACTAACATCTTTACTATTATATTTAGATGTATAGTTTTGATTAATTAAAACTGTATCACCTGAAATAACACCTGATGCACTATCACCGGTAATAGGAACAAATTGATAATATGTATTATCATTTGAATTTATAATAGGTGTAAGTACATTTACATCACCATCATAGGTCTTTTCAATCTTTGCATATTCGCCTACGGCTTCAACAATAGCAATAGGTCTCTTATTAATAGTAAGAGTGCCTCTTGTGCCTTCAGTGAATTTATAGTTATCGCAGCTCATACCTGTTACAGTATTATCCGCTGAGTCTGTAACCACGATAATAGTATATGTTCCAGCAGGAAGACTTGGGCTATAATCAATTGCTGTAGTCTCTCCCTGAGGTATAACCATATAGGTAGGATTTCCAGTAACCTTCTTATCTGAATCATTTGGAACAAACTGACTACCTGTATAATCATCTCCATATGTAAATCCAAAGAGGTTTGATAAATCCTCTCCATAGATACCTTCAACTGAATCAGTATTTATCTTTACATCATGACCTGTAATATCAGCAGTTGTTGTCTGCTGGCTGTTATCGACATCTAATTGATAATTATCTGCCAAAGTACTGCCATTATCTGCTGCCAATACAGCATTTACATATGATAGATTAACTGTTTTGTCATTGCCCTGAGTTGCACTTTCAAAAGCTCCAGTAATTCCGTTAACCTTAAGAGCTTCTCCATCTATTGGAGAGTCTATTACTATATTATCAAGATTTACTGTTGCTGCTGTAGATCCATCAAAGCTCTTATCTTCTGCTGTTATTCCACTAACAGTAACTACTTTTCTTGTAATAGTAAGAGTTCCTGACAGGAATTCAATATTATAATTATAAGAGAAGTAGTTACTGTTAGTGGAATAACAGCAGAAGATAAGAGCTTTGATGGATCAACAGCAG
>CAMKQB010000055.1 GCA_946414825.1 uncultured Lachnospiraceae bacterium | reverse complement strand
ATATAGCAGATATATACATATTCCAAATTCAGATTGGAATTGAAATCCTCCAGTATTGCGCTTATCTCATCATACCCTTCAAGCAAATCATTATCACTAAGCCACTGTTTTATCGCTTGGGACTTAATATTTTCTTTGTCGTCAGGCATGGACCTTATCTCATCAAAGCTTTCATCCTTTTGTGCATTATATAGGCGTTCTACATAATCCCCATCTATGCCTGCAGCTATGGTTTTTGAAAACCTCATTGTCTGTTCATTAAATATTCTCTTATACTGAAAATATACAGCAACAGCACTTCCTATGATCAGAAGCAGGGATAATATATACAGTCCCAGCATGATGAGTCTTCCAAGACGTCTGGTCAATCTACTTTGTTTCTTTTTCATTATCTACCACCTTTTTATCTATCGAGTCCTTGCCTGTCAGAATTCTGGATGTAACAAGGAAAATAAAGCTACAGGCTACCAGTACTAAGAGCAGTATCATAAAGCCTTTCTTAATACCTGCTACCAGTATAGCACCAAAGACAAACGATCCTATAGACTGAGCGCCATTTTCAAACAAACTATATATACCCATACTTCTATCGTAGCCATAATCTTCAACCTCTTTAAGATCGGTAAAGTACGCCGAAAGAAGTGGTATGCCAAAGCTGTCTGCTATACCTATCAGCATAAGTGCCACAATTAATGAAGAAACACTCTGGTTAAGTGCAATATTTAAAAATGCTTCTGCGTATAATACTGCACTTATAAATAGTCCCAATCCCTTCATATTTTTCTTAGAGAACACCTCTGTCAGTTTCGAACCTAGTATAACAGAAAGAAGTCCTGTTATAATATATGAATATCCTATATGAGTTTCTGATATACCCCACTTATCGCCAAGAATAGGATACATATAGTATAGGAAATATCCACATATAAGAAGCGGTGTAAGCATGAATACAAAGTAAATAATAACCTTTGGCTTAAAAATAAATGTCACCGGATTCAGCTTCTTGCCACTTGCCTCATCCTGCTCTTCTTCTATATAATCCAGATTTGTCAGATATCTATTTGATATAAAGAAAAGTGCAAAGCTTATAAAACCAGTTATAAGGAAAAGAATCTTGTAATTAACCCACTGTATGATAAAACCACCCAAAACTACTGCTGAGTTACATCCAGTCAGTGAGGCTATATTTTCAAGCGCATAGCCCTTATCCTTTTCTTCTTCCGGAAGTGAAGCTATAAATACATTTACAAGCAGAAGCTCTATACCCCAGCCCATTCCCAAAAGGATTGAGCTAAGAGACAGTACCCAAATATTCGGTATTGCTCTGAGTAGTAAGCTTCCTGAGAACAGGAGCGATGAAAAAGTAACTGATCTTTTAACCCCAAGTTTCCGTATAATACTTCCGCCTATTGCAGAGAATACCGCTCCAGAGAAGACTTCTGCGGAAATAGGTATTGCCGCCAGTAACTCAGGGGACAGATTAGCAAAGCTTATGTCCTTAGAGATTTTTACCGCATATATAGGCATAATAGCTGCAGTCAGGTTGGTAAAGAAGAATACCATAAATACTACGACTCTGTATATTTCAGAAGGAATTTCCTTCGGATCTCCACCTTTTGACAGATGCTTTCTGTACTTACGCTGTCCATTCAGGTATGAAATCATTTCCAGAACGACCATTATTACAACCACGGTCATGGCTACAACGTTGATAAAAAGCTTTAATAGCAGATCCTTATTTCGCTGATTGATACTCGTCATATCCGAACCAACTTCTACTATTCCTACAACCTTGCCAGAGGCATCTTTCATTGGTTTTAATATATATATGAAATCTCCCTGACTGGTGGAGCTGTGTATATGTTTTATTTCTCCATCTTCAATAATTTCCTTATAATCCTCTACCGTCTCACCTGTCGGATAGCATGAATATATATCCTCCAAAGTATAGACTATTACTACTTCTCCTTTTTCATTAAAATTATATATCTCACAATATAAATCAACCGCCTCTTCAGTCATAAATACATCTCTGGCTGACTCTCTGATTCTCTGATAATCCGCGCCCATAAAATCAGATACCTTGGTTATATTTGTAACAGCATCTGTAGGAACCTTGGTTATAGCTACCGAAGCAGCCAGTTCTTCCTTCCGATATAATTCATCCATAAACTGTTCCTGGAAATTAGGAAAAAGACTACCAAGGAATAAAGTTCCCAGTCCCACAACACCCAGAATAATACCAACTATGACTCTTAGATTGTCACTTTTCTGGGTAAATATGTAATTTAAAAATCTAGCTATTTCGAACGTTAATACAAGAAGTGCTATTATAAATGCCAGATTAAATAAAATGCCGCGAAGTTTCAAATGCATAGAATACGGTGCATCATACAAAACTTTGCCTTCTGTTTCATTCCATAGAGTTACACTATATTCAGATACTGAGCACAGTCCACCTGCATCAATATTTACAACAGCATCCATCTCTCTATCATCATAATTCTCTTCTGATTTAAGTATGGTTTTACTGCCGGTTTCTACGTCCTTTTTAATAATAAATCTGCGTCCAACATCAGCTATATAGAGGTTGCCATCTTTGAAGCATATATTCTGCGGAACACTTGCGTCCTCCATATCAGCACTGAAAATCAGTTCATCATTCTTTCCATCAACATATTTATATGAGTAACCTGAATATGTATCATAAAAAAGATCCCCGTTTTCCTGATTAATTGCAGTGTATATAACATTTTGATCTGAATCTTTCATTCTATAGAGCTTTACTTTTCCTGTATTACTATCATAAAGCCCTATTCCATCTTTCTCTGTTAACATGAATAGAATGCCATCATTAGTAGGTGTAAAGCCTACCACACTTTGGCGCATAGTTCCTTTAGGCGCTTCACTACTATATATTTCCTTTGGTTCGGTGCCATTCTGAGTCATGCTGACAATTTTTTCATTGGCTATACGGATACCATTTTCATACTCTACCTCGTAGAGATATATACGGTCATCTCCACCTACAGTAATCTTACTGATACCAGAGAATCCATAGTCCTCCCCATTAGCTATCCATATAATTTCTTCTTCCTCGGAAAGCTTTATCAGAGTATCGCCGGAATTAAGAGCTACAATTACTTCCCCGTTTTCCAGACGAACTGCATCAACCACATCCTCAAACTCAATACCTTTAAACGGATTAGAACCAAACCATATTTGAAAATAATATATATATATACAGCAAATAACAAAAAGAACGCCCCCCACTATCCTTAAGGTTTTTAAGAAGGATGGGCTCTTCTTTCCCGTTATTTCATTTTGGATGAATTTTCTATTTATAACCATTATTTATGACCTTATACTTCCAGTATTAATTTTGATGCCAGTGAATAATGGGGAGCCATATGTTCCTTATATCTTCTCAGACTTTCCACTCCCATATCCTCTGTATAGTTAATTTCGGTTACATCTCCCATGTATCTGTCAAAGCTTTCACGAAGCAGGAATTCATTTAGTCCCTTTATATGATTGTCAGCATTTTTATACTGGTAAACTCCCAGTCCATTTCTGACACTTACTATAGAGAGTCCTACAGCCTGACCATCCACTCTGACCAGTATTCCCTCTGCTTTCAGCGTTTCTATATTTCTTACCAGAATTTCAATTACACTTTTTAGACACCCGTAATGGCACTCCTCACAGTCCGTATATTGACACCAGAGTCGTTCCATCATTTCGGTACACTCATCTGCATTTTCAGAACTGATTTCTATAACCTGGTATTCATTTCTTCTTTTGAAGTAATTATATCTATATCTGTCATCCTGAGCTTCCATCCCTGCCAGAAAATCTTCAGGAGTAAATATATAGTCCATTTCCTCTCTATTATCAGTTATATGAAACTTTATTCCTGTTGATTCATAGTAAGGAACCATCCAGTTAGAAACGTCATATATAGTCAGCTTAGCACCGAAGTATTCAAAGTCTGATTCAAGCACCTTCATCGCGTCACAAACCTTTTCATTGGTATAATGACCTATAAATGGTATAGCCGCTATATAGCCGCCTGTACTATCATAATTAACCGAAACTATAAAATCTTCAAATATTTTGTAGTAGGTTGGAAATGTATCATGCCATGCATACAGGTTCAGAAAGCATGTAGACGAACTCCAGTGGTCATTCATTGCATCATAAAATTTATCAAATACTTCTTCATCCTCTGGCTTTACCTTCTGATATCCTCTATCACTGATCTTCTCAAGCAAATCTTCGGGAATATTGATGTACTCTTTATTATCTGTTTTCATGAAATATCTTCAGCCTCCATGTAGTAGACTCTTGCAGCGAAATCTGGAAATACTCTTGTTTTATCATTGAAACCGGTTCCAGCATAAGCCGGAAGTAATTTAACACCAGCTTCCATTATAGCACTTCCAAACATATTTAGGCTATCATTATCTCCTCCCAGCTTATAAACCCTGGATAATACTTCCTGCATAGCAGAACCCGGGCGTATATGTACAGGGGATACTACATTCACCAGATCTCCGAAATCTTTTATATTTACTTTTATCTCTCTGTTATAGAAATGATAATATTTATCTGGATCTAAGCCTCCAGGTCTTATGTATTCATAGGACATGTTCGGTGTTGCCAGCTTCTGTACTATAACACCAATAGCCTTATTCTTATCAGGCGAGACCACATTCCACTCAGTAACATTACCGTTCCCCTCAGAACTGGAAAACGTTCTTCTACGATACATCTGTCCGTACTGAAATACCCTTCTGAATTTTTTGTATATCTCTATCTGAGCCTTTATCTGACTCAGCTCATCCTTGCTCATATCACAGAGATTACATTCATATCCCAGACTGCCAAATGCCGCAATACCGAATCTGGTTTCCATAGGGGTAACCCTGAGTGTCTGATGATTTGGCACGCCGGATACATGCGCTCCCCAGCAGCTCTGAGGGTATCCATAGCTGTATCCACTTTGTATATCGGCTCTCATTATGGCATCAGTATCGTCGCTTCCCCATATCTGAGGAAAATAGCTCAGAATACCGAGATCAAATCTATTACCTCCGGCAGCACAGCCCTCAAAGAGTATATCAGGAAATCTCTCAGTCAGAACCTTAATACATCTGTATAATCCTATAATATATCTATGAGTCAATTCTCCCTGATAGTTATAATTCGAAGAAAGGCTCTCAAGATATGCAGAATAAATATCCGTAAATGTACGGTTCATATCCCATTTAACATACTCAATATTTGCAGAAGAGAAAACTCTGGACATGGATTCTATAATATAATCCTGAACCTCCGTATTTGACAGATCCAAAATCCGCTGATTACGTCCCTCACTATGATCTGATAACGGATACTGAACAGCCCACTCAGGATGCTGTCTGTAGAGATTCGAATTCACATTAACCATTTCCGGTTCTACCCATATACCAAAGGATAGTCCCAGCTGATTCACCTTATCAGCTATACCTTTTACACCGCCAGGTAGTTTCTTCTTGTTAGCGGTCCAATCACCGAGAGAGGATGTATCATCATTCCTCTCACCAAACCAACCATCATCCATAACAAAAAGCTCTATCCCTACATTCTTTGCCGCTTTCGCAAGTTTAAGAAGCTTCTTCTCGTTTATGTCAAAGTAAGCAGCTTCCCAGCTATTTAGAAGGACAGGTCTCTCTTCTTTACTCCATTTTCCTCTGGTTATATGATTATGGATAAAGTTATGTAAACTAGCACTCATGCCATTAAATCCATTTGAGCTATAGGTCATTACCGCCTCAGGAGCTTCGAATTCCTGTCCACTTCTTAGTTGCCATTTGAAGCCCCGAGGATTTATACCCCAGAGTATTCTTGTTTTTCCAAACTCATTAACTTCGGCTATTTCAGTATGATTTCCACTGTATATCAGATTAAACCCATAAGCCTCTCCGTAGTCCTCAGTAGTAGTTCTTCTGGATATCATAAAGAATGGATTTGCATTACTTGAAGAAGTTCCGGTAAAGCTTCCATTTATGTGTTTTCCAGCCTTGAGCGGTATATCTTTTCTGTTCATTTCCCTGGCCCAGGCGCCATTAAAGGTTGACATAATGTAGTCGTTGCTACTCATGTCTATCTGCGCTGACATCAGCTGGTGAATAAGAACATCTGCTTCACCATAATTAACCAGTCGGGCAGTCCTTGTTATAACATCTTCTTCCTCATATACATAATAATCCATAAATAATCTTAGCTTATTTACCTTATCCACAAGAGAAACCTGCAGATGATTATTCTCGCCACTCAGCCCATAGGAGGAAGGCAGGCTAAGGAGTTCAGGTTTATCACTATCTATTTCTGAAGCCTCATACAAGAAATCAGAGGTCCTGCTGCCATCAGGATTCTCTATAACGGCAAAAGCCTCTCTGTTGTCTCCCTTCCCTTCAAAGGAAGCCTCCAGACACATATTATTGAGCGTCATCTGAGGATACTGTGAACTGTAGGCATTATTATTGCCCGGTATAAATTCCTGGCGCTCTATTAGTCCATCAAGACTGTGTGCCACACGAATTCTGGTACCATAGTAGAGATGCTCCAAATGCCCGCTGTCCGTTACTCGAAATATGTATGAAGTCTTTTTTGTATTTAAAACGAAGTAGTTATTTCCGTCTATAATCATATGCTTTAATCCTATCCCGATATATGCTTTTTAGATTTTAACTTCTATTTTTTAATTCATCAGTTATCTCGTTCATTTTTTCTTCTGTCAGTATGAACTTTTTCTTAAAGATAAGTATAGCTACAAAAAGTCCAATAATAGGAATAATCGTCATAGTCATTCTAAGTCCCAGCTTGGAGCTGGCTGCCACATCCTTAGAGAAATCATATAACTGCTCTACGCTGTCTCCGGAATCCTTCTGGAGATGGTTTATAGAGAGACATACAGATGCAATAAATGCAGCTATTCCGGATGCCAGCTTAACTACGAAGGTCTGCATGGAGAATATAACTGATTCATCTCTTCTTCCATTTTTCAGATCTCCATAATCAACTGTATTTGCCAGAAATACAGTTGTAAGCACCTGAAGCACTCCGTTTGCAGCAAAGATAAAGAAGCCAGGAATAAAGAGAATAAATACATTTGACATATTGATAAATGCTATAGCAAAAAGAACTGCGTAGCCAATAATAGCACTGGCCAGACAGATATAGAAAATCTTAACATTGCTGGCAAACTTACGTAGTAATGGATAGAAAATCATCATTGAAAGGATCTGCACAGCCCCTCCAAACATATTGAAGAAGGTATATCCATTCTGCCAGGTTTCACCACCAAAATCATATTTGAAGAAATATATAACCAGGTTTGAAGTGATATATATAGAACAATTAATAAGCACTATAGCAATAACTATTGTCATAGCCTGATCATTGGTTATCAGCGCTTTGAACATCTGTCCCACTGAAGGAGACTCCATATCAACCGTGGCCTGTTCCTTGATATTTATGCAGGTAATAGCTACAAAAACAATGAAGAGTACAGCTATAATAAGTGCGAACCACTTAAATCCCGCTATCTCAACAGCCTTTGCAGATGCCTTAGCTCCTGCTATCAGCTTACCTATCCTGCTGACTATCATTACGGTAAAAATGGTTACTAGTGCTGAACCAACTCCGGCACAGGAACGAGCAAGTGTAGTAAGGCCTTCCCTTTCCTTTCCGCTCTTGGTAAATGCAGGAATCATTGACCAGTAAGGTATATCCATCATAGTATAGGTTACCCCCCACAGAATGTAGGTAACAGCTGCATATGCCACCAGTCCTTTTCCATCTAAACTAGGAGGGCAGGCAAACATAAGAAACAGGATAACCGCATTTGTTACAGTACCTATCATCAGCCAAGGTCTGAACTTGCCCCAACGTGTCTTGGTCTTCGCTACTATTATTCCCATTATAGGATCATTAAATGCATCGAATATTCTGGCTGCCATAAGAATAATACCCATAGCTATGGCATTTACTCCCAGAACATCCTGAAAATAATACAGTACATAGCTTGCCGAAAGCATATATACCATATCCTTACCTATTGCCCCTAAACCATATGAAACCTTTTCTTTGAAACCTAACTCCATGACGCTTCTCCTTTCCATGCCAACAGGACAGAGACTTATCTCCCTGTCCTGCAAAGATTAGTTAACTTCGAAATCTACGGAATGTGTTTCTCCGCTCTGTGTTTTGATTATAAGTTTTGCCTTACCTTTCTTGCCTGTGGTTTTAATATAAGTTCCTCCCATACCACCCTGAAGAGAAACAACTGATGGACCTATCAGTTCCACAGGACCCTCAACTTCAAAGGTTACAGGATCATTTGAAAATGGAAGTACATTTCCATATTCATCTCTATCCTCTATTCTTACCGCTGCCACATCATAGGATGTATCTTCGTGAAGATCAGTATGATCAACATCCACATACAGCTCTCTCCTGGTCATTGGTGCAAGTGTTACAGTTTTCACAACCTCTCCATCTGAAATAGCCTCGAAACGGTAGGTTGTAGACTCGCTTCCCCAGTCACCAACATACTTATTAAAGTAAGCCACTGCATCTGTCATACTCATACGATACTTAACACTGACAAAACCAGCCTTTGCCATCATCTTTTTAGACATACCATATAGGCCGACTCTTGCCACTTCATTGAGCAGAACCTTTAGATCCTGTGCCTGCTTCTCTGGCATATCCGGCTCTCCCTCTATAATGGCATCACCTATATAATCATCCACCTTGATTGGTCCATGAGGCAGATTCTTCCACTGGCTATCACTGGCATAGTACTCTTTAATAAATCTGTCATTCTTATACATCTTGACGCTGTCAGCATTTGTAAGTATATATACGTCACCGCGATTGCTTCCAGGATGCTCTCCTATATCCATAGATGAGCTGATTTTCAGAACTGGTATTTTCTCCTGCTGAATGCTATATACTGCAGCAGCCAGCTTAG
This sequence comes from uncultured Lachnospiraceae bacterium, assembly GCA_946414825.1. Taxonomy (GTDB): domain Bacteria; phylum Bacillota; class Clostridia; order Lachnospirales; family Lachnospiraceae; genus Eubacterium_Q. Next base: position 7,591 of record CAMKQB010000055.1, on the reverse strand, counting down.
GATTTCGGAACATATCCATAACACCGTGATAACATATCCTGTCACCACTTCCAAAATCCTTGTGAGTATTATAGTCAAACATACACCAGCCGAAGGAGCCCGCTATATCACTCTGGGCAGCAACCTCATCTATAACATTTGCATGTCTCAGCATGTGTTCCATTCTATGTTCTTCCCAGTCAAATGCCTTGGTAGGATACATATGACCATTATATTCACTTACCAGATATGGCTTATCCACATTTGATGTTACATCTGACTTTTTCTCTACTCCCTTATTCTGGCCTGTATGAGAGAAATCATTATAGGTATAAACATCTTCCAGCATACTGCCCTTCTTGTAGCAGCGTACACCGCCAGTCTGACGACTCGGATCCAGCTGTCTGCAGAGTTCATTAGTTCTGGTATAGAAATCATCATCATCCACTGATTCATTTATACGAACACCCCATAATATAATTGATGGGTGATTTCTGTACTGGGTAACCATTTCCTTTAAATTCTGAACTGCCTGATCCTTCCAGTCTGCGTCTCCGATATGCTGCCATCCCGGGAACTCAGTAAATACAAGAAGTCCCAATTCGTCACATCTGTCTATAAAATACTGACTCTGAGGATAATGAGAAGTACGAACGGCGTTTAGTCCCAATTCATATTTCAGTATATCTGCATCCCTTTCCTGCATGGATTTTGGCATAGCATAGCCCACATAAGGATAACTCTGATGACGATTAAGTCCTCTGATTTTCACCTTACGTCCATTCAGGAAGAATCCACTTACCTTGAACTGAGCTCTTCTAAAGCCCACCCTTACTATCTTTTCATCCAGGATCTTGTCCTCTGCAGTTTTGCTATCCGATATTGATACACTAACCAGCTCTGTTTTCAGCTCATACATGGCTGGATGATCGATGTCCCAAAGCTCCACCTTTCCTGTCATAGCCGGTATATTTTTTATCAGTGTTTCTTCGCTTTCAACGATCTGATAAAATATCTCCCTGAAAACCTTTTCTCCGCATTTTCTAATAGACTGTTTGATAGCCTTACCTACAGAAGGCTGACTAAGCTCTATCTGAGAGATTACCTGAGATGAACCAACCATAAGAATGCCGTCTTCTTCAAATCTATCTGCCAGCTTAGTTGTGACAAATATATCCTTAATGTAATTCTTATCTTTAATATCTATATAAACATCACGATATATTCCTCCATAGGTCATATAATCGATCACAAAACCAAATGGGGGAACATTCAGGCTTTCCCTACTGTCGCATCTAACAGCTATTACATTATCTGCGCCAAACTTAAGATACGAAGATATATCAACTGTAAATGCAGTATAGCCGGTGTGGTGCTCCGCTGCCTTTACACCATTTACAAAAACAGTCGCATCATGAGCAACCCCTTCAAAGGTCAGAAGAATCGCTTTCCCCGACCATTTCTTAGGCGCCTTAAGTATCCTTCTGTATCCACTCACCATCTGATAATCATTCTCATCACAGTAGTGAAATGGCAGCTCCTTGACAGTATGAGGCAGTCTCACACTGGTCATGTCCCCATCATCATACTCAACTTCCTTCATAGTTTCCGAATAACTCTCACTGAACTTCCATGAATCATTTAGAAAAATTCTTTCCATCGTTATCCTCCTACTTTTTTATTATTGTTTCCCTCTTGTGTTGTTTTTGAACATTTATCTGCTCATTCTCTCTTTTATTACCATCTTTCTCATCTTTGGCATTTATCATATTCATTATGTCAACCATCCGGTTATTTAGCATGTCACCAATCGGAACATCCTTATCACCTATAAAAAGACTCTTAGCATCTATGTAATGTTCCATTTCCTCACCCAGAAACATACTGTCGAAGGCTGACTTTAGTCTGGTCTGACCATCCTTAGTAACCGGCCCTATTATTCCATTATTAGCCATTATATAAGAATAGCCGGTATTCTTAAGATCTATCACTATCTCCCTAAAACTGTTTATACTGGTATTCTCATCCATCTGGCTTGCTTTTTCCAGGGCCTTTATATATCTCTTATAAACTCCACTCTGTTTTTTCCCTACTCGTGTTAATTTGAGTTTTTCCAGTTCCTTCTCACAGGCTTTTGCAGTCTTTTTCATATTGGAATTGATTGCCCTGTCTCTGGTCCTTCTACTATTCTGGCTGGCTATTTTTCTTTCCAGCGCCCCTTCTTTCCTTCGAAGTCTGTCCTGATGAGCATTTATCTTTTCATCCATCTCATTCTTCGCATCAGGATCTACTTTTCTCTGAATCTCCAGCTCATGATAGTTTTTATCTTTCATATTGAAGGATAAAAGATCACTGACAAGATTCATTCTATATTCGCTATCACCTGCAGAAGGTGGCAGACTGGTTTTTTCCATATATGCTCTGCAGGCCTTAATTATTTCATTATTCTGACGGAGTATCTCTTCGTTTGTCACCCCCTCTTTTGTCTTTAATCTGGTCATATCCTCCACAGCTTTTCTAACACCAGAAATACGCTTATTATCAGACATAAGAATCTTTCTCATAATTATGTCATTCTTCTTGCTTTCTCTATTTCTGATCTCTTCGCTCGGAAAACTCATTTGCAGATTATTATCAAGGAACCAGTCTCTTACCATCTTATGAATGGTATTCACTCTGCCCTGTTGGCTGTTTTCTCCGTATACTGCTCCTATAACTTTACCGATTTGACTGTAACTGGTTACCCTTATCAGATTAAATCTATCGTCAGCTATATATACTCCGTCAGGAAGCTCATTTAGTCCGCTTCGTCTGAAGTATTCTCCTGTTTCTGCATCATAGAAACCTGCCTGATGAGCCTGAGAATCTCCAATCTGATTCATCTGCGAGGTATCAATATTACCCAGCTCCATTCCATGCTCGGTAGCACCTATAATTATCCTCTTAGCCCCACGTACATACTGAAGAGGAAATGCAACATCCGAATGTTCCTGTGCCATAGAACAAAAAAGTGTAGTATTCAGATTCTTAACACCCCTAAGATCATTTTTACTATGAAACCATTTTGTTATAAAGCCAGGAACCGGATCTCTAAGTATTAGATTGTATCTTACGTATTTTTCATACTTTTTGTAATGAGGATTATCTTTTACATAGGTCTTTAGCCAATCATCTATCAACTTAATACTCTCACCGGCAGCTACAGCTCCTCTACTGTGTCCAGTTATATCCAGATTAATGAAATTAGGTTTTTCTATACCACTTTCCCATTTCTTAAATAAATCAACAATGAAATCAGAAGCAAAATCCTTGCCATACTCTCTAGTTTTATCAATACTATATTCCCCCACGTTCAGCGCTCCCGGTTTAAACCACAGATCAGGTGAGGGACCGGCTATACTATATCTCTTCTTATATACTTTTTTACCGTCATCTCTGATTACTCTGGTTTTCTTTTCACGAAGGTGCTTATATGGAGTGCCATCCTTTTTCTTTACAAGCTCGCCAAACTCATTTTTAATACTCTGTTCAGTATTTTTTACCTTGTTTTTAAATGCTTTTCCATGCTGAGAATGATGTTCTTTTCTAGCCTGCTGAAAACCCGAACCAGCAAAATCTATTTCAAGAACATACTCACCTTTTTTCACCTGATTGGTTCCGGTGGAGTGATGTATTTTAACCTTACGGTCCTCCTTAGAACCTCTGTGCATTTCATCTATATCGTCATATATTTCGCATCCAAAAACCTCTTTCAATGCGCGTCTGGTGCTTTTATATATATTATTATGCTTATGTCCCAGATGAATATCAAACTTTTCAAGTTCATCATCCTTTAGTCTTTCCATTATATAATCTTCTTTGAGTCGAACACTCTGGCGTTCCTCATCCGGAAGAATAGACTGAAATCTAGCTACTTCGAGTAGCATATTGTAATTATTGGCAGGTTTACCTTTTCCAGACTGCTGATTTGATATAAGCAGACCTTCCTTCTTATAAAAATCGTTATACTCCTCATCCTCAGTATATTCATTATACATTATCTTCGCGCTCAAAGCATCGTTTAGCTTTTTATCTACTTCCTCGACACTTGGAGTTTTTCTGTTTTGCAGATTATGCAGAACTGTAGCGGTATTATTTAGTACATTAAACCTTTCATCCAACTTTTCTATTTTTGTACTGTCTATTTCTGTCAGAATAGTCTCCAGGCTCTTTTTATCCTGGGGATTTTCAGTTTTTATATACAGTTCAAAAAGGCTGGAGAGCATATCTAAATCGCCAATAGTCCAGCCATTTACAAGGGCATTATTTAAGAATATACATTCCTTTGCCTCGTTCGATTCTATTCTTCCCTGATATCTTAGAACATCTATTCTTCCATTTAAAAACTGAGCTATGTTCTTTTTCAGATCAACTATATCAGTTAGTATAAGGTTTCCTTTTTCTCTATCTGATTGATAGGAAGTACATATCTGTATAATTACAGCCCATACAGAATCTGTTATTTCTTTTCCGAAGATACTTTTGTCTTCACTTAAGTACATCGGATCCTGAAGATTATTTTCCTCATCATTATTTCCAGCTATATTATTATGTTCATCATATTCTTTCATGATTTTCCTCTCAGTATAACAACATCATGAATATATATTATCATAAAAAGAGCAACAAAAGAGTAACAAAAAAGCACCTGAAACATGTGTAACAGATGCTTTTTCAATTATTTTTTCTTAATCTTTGATTCCTTACCACAGTTCAAACATAGATAAACCATAACACCCATCTTTCCTGCGAGTCCCCCCGCCTGTTTAACCGGTTCAAGTCTGTTCGAACCACACTTCGGACACTTAATCAACGCTGCCATACGCATCCCCCTCTCTCCGTATGAAACATCATCATTAATTTGAATTCATTATAACATACGTAGCTGTTTTGGTCATTAATATTTTTTTCATTACAAATAATAGCTTTTTACACGCTGATCATATTTATCCAGCAGACATTTATTTGCCAACATGAAAACTCCAACGTATGAAAAGAATATAATCAGTCTACTAACTATAAATCTGGCAACGTAATCATAAAAATTATTTGCATGTATAGTTGCATCTCCTGTGTCCTTCATATTTAGAACTATTACATTTGTTACAGCCTGTGGAAATCCAATATTTTTTATTATATTAATCTCATCACTTACATTCGGATCAAAAGAATAAGCCTTGGTTTTTAGTTCTTCCAGAAGCGCTTTGTTTTCAGCCAGGTTTTCACCTGTTTCTACCAGATAATCTCTAATAACCTTTTCTTCTACATCTTTCTCAATGACATAACTGATGCCTTTTTGCAGAATACCATAGTCTCCTACTTTATTTACGATAAAAGTACTAACCTTTGGCGCCAGCAGAAATGTAAGAACTATAACAAGTATAGAAAGCATGGCTCTTACGCCTTTTCTGACAAGACTGATCCCCAGGGTTATAACATTTGAAATTATTATTATTCCCACAAAAGAAAGTGTCACTATATTTAACATCTGATCCTGACTCATATTTTGAATATCAATATCTTTTACCAGATCTATTATATTCTTAATATTGGTATACATGGCTAACTCCTCCTTCCCAATATTCATTATATTTCTTTATCTTTGTTTACAATATAGCACCCAATATATAACAAATGAGCAACAAAAAAACGGCCGCCACACTGTATTTTCATACTTAGTGGCAGCCATTCATTATTTTTCATTATAGTGGTGAGCCTCTTCAAGCATCATGGACTTAACCTTCATGAGTCTTACCTGAGTACTTCTTTCGTTCTCATCCAACTTCATGGTTATATACTTTATGCTTTCCTGAGTCTCTGGAATAATAACATGCTCCAGGGCATTAACTCTACGACGAGTTTTCTCTATCTCAGCAGCCATCAGCTGACAGGACTTCTCAACCTCGGCCAGTTTTAGCATATCTGGAAAGACCTTAGCCAGAGAGTCAACCGCTCCATCCAGATCACCTGATGTGAAAGCAAAACCATAAGAATAAATATCGTTCTCATCCGGTGTTCTGGTTTTGAAATCGAATACAGGAATATCAACACTCATAACATTTTTCTTATCCTGAACCAGTGACACTTCCTGTTTAGGAGCCATAAGAGCAGTTCTAAGAGTCTGCTCGGACATACCGGCCTTCGCCAATACGAAGTTCTTATTCGCTGCTTCTATACCCTTCTCAACCTTCTCACGAAGCTCCATGTTAACCTTAACAAGTTCAAGGAACTCTCGCATCAGCTCGTCGCGCTTATCCTTCAGCAGACGGTGTCCTTTTACGGCTGTATTTAGTTTTTTCTTAAGACGGGTTAATTCCATTCGTGTTGGAATTACAGTTGTACTTGCCATATTCTAATTCCTTTAATATATCGTACACATAATCACGATATATATTATAAAACACACTAAGATTTTCAAGATTTATAGTCGGTCGTTTCAGTTTGTAATACTGCTCGCTTTAACTCGCTTCGCTCAGACAGTGTCGCTCGCAGTTTACAAATCGTGAAACTCCCTCCTTAAATCTAAGTAAAATCACGTTATCGTTTTATAATATATATTCGTGATTCAGTGTATTGAAATTTTTAATAATTTAATAGTACATATCTAAGAATTTATCATTTATTCTCTTCAGCTCGGAACGAGGGAGTATACGAAGGAGTTCCCATCCAATATCAAGAGTTTCCTGAATGTCACGATCTGCCTGGTAACCCTGGGATACATACTTCTTCTCGAATTCTTCGGCGAATTTAGCGTATAGAAGGTCGATGTCTGTGAGGGCTGCCTCACCGAGGATTACCATGAGCTCCTTTGCTTCCTTACCACGTGCGTAAGCTGAGAACAGCTGGTTCATTGTAGCTGCATGATCAGCTCTGGTCTTGCCTTCACCGATACCCTTATCCTTAAGACGTGACAGTGATGGAAGTACGTCGATAGGAGGTGTGATACCCTTTCTATAAAGCTCACGGGATAGGATAATCTGTCCCTCTGTAATATATCCTGTAAGGTCAGGAATAGGATGTGTCTTATCATCCTCTGGCATAGTAAGAATAGGAATCATTGTTATAGAACCATTCTTACCACGCTGACGTCCTGCTCTTTCATACATAGTTGCAAGGTCAGTGTACATGTATCCAGGATATCCACGACGTCCAGGAACCTCTTTACGAGCAGCACTGATCTCACGAAGTGCATCTGCGTAGTTAGTAATATCTGTCATTATAACAAGTACGTGCATACCCTTTTCGAAAGCAAGGTACTCTGCTGCAGTAAGAGCCATACGAGGTGTGGATATACGCTCAACTGCAGGGTCATTTGCAAGGTTTCTGAAAAGAACTGTTCTATCGATAGCTCCACTCTCACGGAATGACTCCTCAAAGAAGTGTGCCTCTTCAAATGTGATACCCATAGCTGCAAATACTACGGCAAACTCATCATTTGTTCCTTTAACCTTTGCCTGACGTGCTATCTGCGCAGCCAGCTGTGCATGTGGAAGACCTGAAGCTGAAAATATAGGAAGCTTCTGTCCACGTACAAGTGTATTCAGACCATCAATAGCCGATACACCAGTCTCGA
>CAMKQB010000054.1 GCA_946414825.1 uncultured Lachnospiraceae bacterium | reverse complement strand
AGTCTCTTAGAGACGGTATCAACAGCATATACTGCTTTGAAGATAAGGTATATGTTTGTACAGATAGTGGTGTGGGATATTTCAATCAGAAGGGCGATTTCTTCCTTTTTGATAGAGTCTCACTGGATGACTACGTATCTGATATGATCATCGATTATGAGGGTAACTTCTGGTTTTCATCAAGTAAAACCGGTCTGTATTATTTGTCACAGAGTAAGTTTGGTAACCTGAATTCAAAGTATGGTATCCCGGTTAATTCAACAAACTGTGTCAGATATATAGATGATGAAATATATATTGGAACAGACGAAGGCCTTTTCATAGTAAATAGCAAGGGTACACTTATAAATAATGATCTTACAGAATATATGAGTAATGTTTCTATCAGGGATATCCTTCAGGATAAGCATGGCAATATCTGGATAGGCTCATATAGAAAATATGGGGTTGTTAAGTATGATGTGGAAGGCAAAATAAAAAGCTTTAATAAATCTTCAGATATACTGAGTAATATGGTTAATACCCTTTATGAAACGAAGGATGGAAATATAGCTGTTGGTACTGAAGATGGAATAAGTATTATAAATACAAATGGCCGAGTGCTTAAGAATTATAAGTATGACAACGGTCTTGAGTATTCTAATGTTATTTCTCTTTGCGAGGATGATAAAGGCAGACTGTTCGCTGGTTCTGATGGTGGTGGTCTCTATATAATCGAAGATGACGAGATAAAGAATTATACTGACGCGGATGGACTTAGTTCAAACGTTGTTTCCTCTATTATTGATGGAACAAGTGGTGTGTGGATTGGTACAAATAATGGTCTGACGTACTATGATGGTACATTTAGAACTATCAGTAATATTGATTTCTCTAATAATATCTATGATCTTATGATCTCTGGAAATACTCTCTACATAGTTGGATCTAAGGGTATCATTTATACTACTGAAGATTCGCTGCTTTCAACAACAGCGCTTACTGAGAGATATTATTCTTCGGGAGATGGTCTATCCAGTGCTATTTCTATTAATTCTAGAAATACTATAAAGGATGATGTTCTTTATCTAAGTACAAATCAAGGTGTTATGACCTTTGATACCAAGAATATTGAGAATAATGAGATACCTCCGAAGCTTACAGTTTCAGAGGTTAATGTTGATGGCGAGATATATTACTATGATCAGTTAGGTGGAGAACTGAAGATTCCTTCTGATACACAGCGTCTTGAGATATCCTTCGCAGTTCTTAGCTATTCTAATAGAGAAAATATTCAGGTGCAGTATCAGCTGGTGGGTTTTGATAATGAGCCTGAACTCCTTGAGGATAATGATAATTATGAAGCTGTATATACAAACCTTGATGGAGGTAAGTATGTATTCGAAGCCAGTGCTGTAAATGGTGATGGCGTAAAGAGTGAAGAGGCGATATCATTTACCATTAATAAAGAAGAAGGTCTTCTGGAGAAGAAAAATGTAAGAATCGCCATTATGGTTGGTGTAGGACTTCTGTTGCTTCTGATTCTTTATGTGACACTTCGTCTGTGGCGACAGTTTAATACCAAGAGAAAAGAGCTTCTTGACCTTACTAAGAAGCATGAAGATGTGATTAAGAGTAGTTCTGCTAAGACTGACTACCTTGCAAATATGAGTAATGAGATCAAGCTTCCGATAAATGCTATGATCAGTTCGGCAAGCAATATGCTGAAGGACGGAACTGAGGATGAAGAGACTCAGAGGAAGCTAAGTGAGATAGTTGAGAAGGGACATGACGTTATAGGAAAGGTTGATGAAACCATTCTTCTTGCCAGACTTGAGTCCGGAGCAGAAGAGGTTAAGAATGAACCATATTCTATAACCACCCTAGTATGTGATATATCAGATAGTATGCTTAATAAGCTGGCGGATCTGCCAATCAAATTCCTTGTGGATCTTGGAGATAGTATTCCTGATATCCTGATAGGTGATTTTGATAAGATTAAGAGTGTACTGGAAATCATACTTGATAACTCGATCAAGTATACTAAGGAAGGCTCCATCACTCTGTCACTGGATTATTATAATACTGAGACCTCGGGAGATAATCCGTCTAATCTTGTATTCAGTATATCTGATACCGGTATTGGTATTACTGAAGAGAGACTCGAACATATATTTGAGATTTATTACACTGATGAAGCTAAGAAGAAGTCTGCAAGCGAAGGAATGGGTGTCAGTCTTTCTATCGCTAAGAAGCTTGCTTCAATTATGGGTGGCGATATTGTAGTTGAAAGTACATACGGAGCCGGTGCTACATTTACTTTCTCCCTTAAACAGGAAGTGCCTGATATGTCAGGAAATATGATACCTCTGAATGATAACACTATTGAGAGAGTATCAAGAGAAGAAGCAGAGAGAATGTGGGCTCCCGACCTTCATATCCTTGTTGTGGACGATGTTGAGCTTAGTAGAAATGTAGCTGAAGACGTCATCAAGACTATGGAAATAAAGTGTGATACCGCGGCCAGTGGTGTCAGCGCTATTGATATGGTTATGACTAATAAATACGATATGGTATTCATGGATGTTGCTATGCCGGTTATGAATGGTATAGAGGCGCTTAAGGAAATCAGGGATCTATGCGATGAATACTATACAAATCTTCCTGTTATTGCTATGTCAGAGGACGTTATTGGTAAGAATAAGCAGGAGATAATAGATGAAGGTTTCTCGGATGTTATACTTAAGCCATTTGACATTACTGTGCTGGCAAGCCTTCTTACAAGATTCGTTGATAATGAGAAGATTAAGTATAGAACCAGTGATGTAACTCAGTATATTAGCGAGTCCAGATTCAGTGAGGGGCTTAAAAAGCTGGAGGATCTGCTGGATGTTGTTAGCGTTATTGAGCGTATCGGTGGTAATATCGACGTTTATAATAGAATCCTTAGTACCTTCTATAATCAGAATAAGGATGCTATACCTGAGCTTGAAGATAAACTGACCTCAGACTATAGAATCTTCAGAAATAGAATCCATAATATCAGAACAGGCTTCCAGAATATTGGTGCAGCTGAAGGTGCAGAGATCGCACTTAGAATAGAAAATGCCATAAATATCGGTAATAAGAACTATGTATTTAATAACATTAGTCTTATCTATGACTGCCTCAATGTAATAAATGAGGCAATTGAAGAGTATATGCAATTCGTTGAACTTCAAAATGGTGTATCTGATGAGGAATATGCAGCTGTTTATAAGTCAAGAACTGAGGTTCTTACAAGTGAAATGAAGAATGCCTCGAGGGATACGAAGAAAGAATCTCCTGATATAGAATCTGAATCGGACTTTGTAAAGGTAGAACATGAAGAAGATGTATATGAAGACGAGGATGAGTACGAGGATGACGACGAGTACGAAGAAGATGACGAATATGAAGATGACGATGAATACGAAGACGACGAGGATGAATCTGAAAAAATCAATATAATAGATATTGGTCTTCTTAAACAGATGAAGGAAGCTACTTATACAGAAGACATCGTTAAGATAAACGATATAATGTTTGAGATATGTAAAGAAGAATATGGAAATGAGGATCAGGAATTCATAAATGCCCTTAAGGAAACTATTAACCATAAGGATATGATTGAAATAAATGATCTGCTTGCTACATATATTAATCTTAAGAGTGGTATGTAGAGTATATTCTTTGTGAGATGATTTGTTCACACAAAATATACTTTACAAATACTCTGGATTTATATTATACTTCACTGCGGAAAAGGATGGTATTCGATTTCGAAACTATACCTGAAAGTATCACTCGGTAGTTTTACAGTACAGCATCACCTTTTAGCCCTATGACTAAGGAGGTGATATTATGAGGATTGGATTTATTGGAGCCGGTCGAGTAGGCTTTACCATGGGTAAATACCTGAAGCTTCGAGGAGAAGAAATAACAGGTTATTACAGCCGAAACCCCGAACATGCAAGAGAAGCAGCTGATTTTACCGATACCTTTTGTTTTAGCGATGTACAGGAACTGATTGATAAAAGTGATGCTATCATACTAACTGTAAGCGATTCTGCAATTAAATCTGTTTTTGATTCTATCAAGACTTATCCTGGAATTGCAGAAAAGACTTTGTGCCATACCAGTGGTTCTATGTCATCTGATGTCTTTGATGACAGCCCGTTTCAGGTATATGGTTATTCTATCCATCCTATATACGCTATTTCTGATAAATATGCGTCATATAAAGATTTTTCCAATGCATTTATAACTATAGAAGGACATAAGAAGTATTTAGATAAGCTTGAGTCCATATTTAAGTCTGCCGGTAATAAAACTGGACGGCTAAATACTGAAGATAAGTCCAAATATCATGCGTCCTGTGTCATGGCAAGTAATCTCGTATGTGGAATATATGGAGCCGCAATCGATCTACTTGCTGAATGTAGCTTCGATAAGGAGACAGCAAATGAGATGCTAATATCTCTCTTCAGAGATAATGCTCTGGGAATTGCTGAAAAGGGGTTGGTTAAACAGCTCACCGGTCCTGTTGATCGAAACGACATAACTACAGTTAAAAAGCATTTAGAAGTAATGAATGAAGAAACGAAGAGACTTTATATCGAAGCTTCTAAACATGCGCTTAATATAGCAAAAGAAAAAAATCCTGACGTGGATTACACGGAATTAACCAATTTATTAAAATAATGTAGTTTTAAACGAAGAAAATTAGCTTTTGGTTTGAAAAATCTTAATAATAGGAGGATACGAAGATGAAAAACACAAGTGTTACATTTAAGGAAATGAAGAAAAAGGGCGAGAAGATATCAATGCTTACTGCATATGATTATTCCACTGCCAAACTTGTGGATAAGGCAGGAATCAATGGAATTCTTGTTGGTGATTCCCTCGGAAATGTTATGCTCGGTTATCCTGATACTGTTTCAGTTACTATGGAGGATATGATTCATCATGGTGCTGCAGTAGCAAGAGGTGCTGAGAACTCACTTGTTGTAATAGATATGCCATTTATGTCTTATCAGGCTAGCGTTTATGACGCTGTCGTAAATGCTGGACGTCTGATGAAGGAAGGTAGAGCTGGAGCAGTTAAGCTTGAAGGTGGAGAAGAAATCATTCCTCAGGTTGAAGCAATTGTAAAGGCCAGCATTCCTGTTATGGGTCATATTGGTCTTACACCACAGTCTATCAATACACTTGGTGGATATAAAGCCCAGGGAAGAGATATTGCATCTGCGAAAAAGCTTATCAAGGATGCTAAGATGCTGGAAGAAGCTGGAGCATTTTCAATCGTACTTGAGTGCGTACCAGCAGACCTTGCAACCTACGTATCAGAACAGCTTTCAATTCCAACAATCGGAATCGGTGGTGGCGCTGGAACAGATGGTCAGATTCTTGTTTACGCAGATATGCTTGCAATGTTTAGTGATTATAGACCTAAGTTCGTTAAGAACTTCGCAAATGTAGGTGAACTCATGATGCAGGGCTTCAAAGATTACGATGCTGAAGTTAAGGCTGGTACATATCCAGCTCCTGAACATACTTACGCAATTGATCCAGAAGTACTTGCCGAAGCAATCAAATAATCTAAGACCTCGCTATTCTGTCAGTATGCATTACGAGACATCGCTTTCGCTCGGTGCGGGCTGCCCCTAGCGGACGTCGATTTTTATCAAAATCGACTTGCTAAGCTCTCACTTCGCACTTTGTGCTCGTGAATCGCTAAGCACCGAGACCCGCAACGGTCCCGAATGCATATGACAGCAATAGCGAGGTATGTACATATTCATTAATTGGAGGAAGAATATATGTCAGTTAAAGTGGTACACACAGTACAAGAAGTAAGAGAGGCAGTTAAGACTTGGAGAAAGGAAGGTTTAACAGTAGGACTTGTTCCAACAATGGGATTCCTGCACGCAGGACATCAGTCTCTTATAAAGAAGTCAGTTGAGCAGAATGATAAGACTGTAGTAAGCGTATTCGTTAATCCTACTCAGTTTGGTCCTAATGAAGATCTAGAGGCTTATCCAAGAGATCTGGAGAGGGATACAGCTCTATGTGATGAGACAGGAGCAGACCTTATTTTTAATCCGGATCCATCAGAAATGTATAGAGACGGCTTCGTTACATTTGTAGATATGAATGGTCTTAAGAATTATCTTTGCGGTTTATCAAGACCTGTTCATTTTAGTGGCGTTTGTACTGTATGTACTAAGCTCTTTAATATTGTATGCCCTGATAGAGCTTATTTTGGACAGAAGGATGCACAGCAGCTTGCAATTATTAAGAGAATGGTAGCTGACCTAAATATGCCTCTTGAAATAGTTGGTTGTCCTATCGTTAGAGAAGAAGACGGACTTGCTATGAGTTCTAGAAATACATATATGAATGCTGAGGAACGTAAGGCTGCCCTGATTCTTAGCAAATCCATTAAGCTTGGTCAGTCTCTTGTAGAGAACGGAGAGAGAGATGCTTCAGTAGTTAGAACAAAGATGTTAGAATTACTTGAAACAGAGCCTATGGCTGATGTAGAGTATGTAAATGTAGTTAATAATCTGACAATGGAAGATATTGATACCATAGAAGGCGATGTTCTTGTGGCTATCGCAGTTAAGATTAATAATAAAGTTCGACTTATTGATAACTTTATGGTGACAGTATAATTACCCCCACCACTACTTTAAGTGAAAATGAGGAAGGAAAAGTTATGTTAGGAACATATTTAAAATCTAAGATTCATAGAGCAGTTGTTACTCAGGCGGAGATTAATTACGTCGGTAGTATAACAATAGATGAGTCTCTTATGGAGGCCTGTGGTCTGATTGAATATGAAAAGGTTCAGGTTGCAGATGTAGAAAATGGTAATCGTCTAGAAACTTATGTAATAGCAGGAGAAGCAGGTTCTGGTATCATTTGTTTAAATGGAGCCGCTGCAAGACTTGTTAATACTGGAGATAAGGTTATCATTATGAGTTATGCTCAGATGACCCCGGAAGAGTTTGCGGAGAATCCTCCAAAGGTTGTCTTCGTAAACGAAGATAATGAGATTGTGAGAGTGACTAGATACGAGAAACATGGTCAACTTTTTGATATATAATATTTTGTTATAGGTATCCTGAACGAGCAAAGTGAAGGATTTAGTGAAGTTTTGAAAGGATATGCTTATGCTTACAGGAAAGAATATATTATTAGGTGTAACAGGTGGAATAGCAGCCTATAAGATGGCTGATGTAGCTAGTATGCTTGTTAAGCTTAATGCGGATGTACACGTTGTAATGACAGAAAATGCAACTAAGTTTATAACAGCAGAGACATTTAGCGTTCTCACAAAAAATAAGGTTTATATAGATGTTTTTGATGAGAATCCAGATGACTATGTGAATGTACCACACATATCGCTTGGTACAAATGCAGATTGTGTTCTGATAGCCCCGGCTACAGCGAATATCATTGATAAGATTGCAAATGGCATCGCAGATGATATGGTTTCAACCGTTGTTCTTCCTGCTACTTGTCCAAAGCTTATAGCGCCATCTATGAATGTATATATGCTTGAGAATCCAATTGTTCAGGATAATATAGAGAAGCTGAGAAAGTTTGGTTATCAGATTATTGAACCTGCAGAGGGACATTTAGCCTGCGGATATGATGGTAAGGGGAAGCTTCCGACACCGGAAACACTAGTTGAACAGGTGGTTCTGGCAGTAGCCAAGGAAAAGGACTATTCAGGTAAGAAGGTTCTTGTAGATGCAGGACCTACTGAAGAGGCTATTGACCCGGTGAGATTCATTACTAATCATTCTTCTGGCAAGATGGGATATTCTGTTGCGAAAGTGGCTGCTATGAGAGGAGCTGAAGTAACTCTTGTTTCAGGACCTACGAATCTGGATATTCCGGCAGGTGTTAAGAGAATAAATGTTGTATCAGCTGAAGATATGTATAATGCTATGGTTTCAGAGGCTGAGACTTCTGATGTGATTATTATGTCTGCTGCAGTTGCTGATTTTACTCCGGAAACAGTTGCTGATAATAAAATAAAGAAGCAGAGCGATGATGAAGGTATGAGCTTATCTCTTAAGAGAACAAAGGATATTCTGAAGACTCTGGGAGAGAATAAAAAAGAGGGACAGAAAATCATTGGTTTCTCAATGGAAACAGAGAATTTGATAGAGAATTCCCGTAAGAAGCTCAGTTCTAAGAATGCTGACATGATATGTGCCAATAGTCTTAAAACAGAAGGTGCAGGATATAAGGTGGATACTAATATAGTTACTATGATAACAAAGGATGATATGGTTGAGCTTCCGCTTATGTCTAAGGTTGATGTGGCGGATAAAATACTTGATAAAATAAAAGAACTATAGAGATAATCTGGTAAAAGACTTGCAGAGGTAATCTCTTATAGAAAAATATTTATTAATATGGTAAAATTCTATGGTACGTTTCCCAAAGGAGGCGTACCATAATTATTTCTTAGGAGGGCATCAATCGTGGAAGGATATAAGAAGGAATTTGTTGATTTTATGCTGGACTCCAATGTCCTTAAATTTGGTGATTTTACACTTAAGAGTGGTAGAAAATCTCCTTTTTTCATGAATGCTGGTTTATATGTAACAGGAACACAGCTTATGAAGCTTGGTGAGTACTATGCTCAGGCTATTCATAATACTTATGGAGATGATTTTGATATATTATTTGGTCCTGCTTATAAAGGTATTCCAATTGGTGTTGCTACAACTATTGCATACAGCAAGCTGTATGGTAAAGATGTAAAGTATTGTTCAAATCGTAAGGAAGAGAAGGACCATGGCGATGCCGGAATTCTTCTTGGTAGTCCAATTAAGGATGGAGATAGAATAGTAGTTATCGAGGATGTAACAACCTCAGGTAAATCCATGGAAGAGACTATCCCTATAGTTAAGGCACAGGGTGACGTTACAATTGTTGGTCTTATGGTATCCCTTAACAGATGTGAACGTGGTAAGGGTGAAAAGAGTGCTCTTGATGAAATCAAGGATCTCTATGGATTTGATACAGCTGCAATTGTTTCTATGAATGAGGTTGTTGATTATCTCGTTGAGAAGAGATATATTGATGACGAGCTTAAGTCGCGTATAGATGCTTATTACGATGAGTATGGTGTTAAATAGATAAATGTTTTAGGAGGTTATAGACATGGAAAAAGTATATAGAGTACTTAAGAATGCAGGCGGAGCTAATATCACAGTTGGTGTACTTCTGATAGTAATTGGAATAACACTTGGTATTATAAATATTGTTTCAGGTGCGTCACTTCTTAGAAATAGACGTAATATACTGTTTTAATCTATTTTAAGCTTTTTAGAAAGGATGTATCGATGTCAGATAAATTAGGGCTTGTAGTTGAAGGCGGCGGAATGAGAGGAATATATGCCTCTGGTGTTCTTGATGAACTTCTTCTCCGCGGCATTAATGTTGATGGACTTGTAGGTGTTTCTGCCGGTATTATTCATGGCGTTTCATACGTTTCAGAACAACTTGGCAGAAATATCAGATATTTTCTAAAATATAGAGAAGATAAGAGATTTATGAGCTGGTCCTCTCTATTTAAAACTGGAAATGTATGCGAGACCGAGTTCTGCTATGAAGAGATTCCTAATAAGCTTAGTATATTTGACTTTGATAATTTTGCCAGAAGAGCAGAAACAATGGAGGTTTATTCAACAGTAACCAGACTTGATACTGGTAAGGCTGAATACATCAGACTTCTTGATCTAAGAAAACAGATGGACGCAGTTAGAGCTTCGGCTTCTCTTCCTCTTGTATCTGAAAATGTTGAAGTTGATGGTAAGTATTATCTGGACGGAGGTACAGCTGATAGTATTCCTCTTAAGTTTATGCAGGGGGCGGGCTTCAAAAAGAATATAGTTATTCTTACGAGACCTGAAGGTTACATTAAAAAGCCTGATAAAACGGTTCCTCTGATGAAGGTTATGTATAAGGATTATCCTAATTATATAAAGGCTAGCGAAAATAGACATATTATGTATAATAATGAGCTAAGCTTTGTTAGAAGAGAAGAGACTAAGGGAGATACTTTAGTTATCAGGCCTAGCCGACTAATAAATGTAAGTCGTACAGAAAAAAATCTTGAAAAAATGAAGAGAATGTACAAGCTTGGTCGTTTTGACGCTATGAATGCATTAAACGATTCAGAAAAAATTAAAAAGATATTGACTTAACGATTGTATTATGATAACATACCATTTGTTGCGACGGTAAGTCGTATATGCGCGAGTGGCTCAGTGGTGGAGCACCTCCTTGCCAAGGAGGGGGTCGCGGGTTCGAGTCCCGTCTCGCGCTTTTTATTTTGCCTGTTTTCTCTTGAATTTATATACATTTTAGGCTATAATACGCCCTAGTGTTTAGTTTAACTAGATTTGACCTGCGTAATGCAGGTCTTTTAGTGTTAAAGGGCTGATTTAATGAAGGAAAAACTTCTAAAAATTAAAGCTAAGACCGGTAAGCTCATTCGAGCTTCCTATGAACTTCCTTTATGGAAATGGCTGCTTGTTTGTCTGATTATTTCAGTACTTCAGGTGGTTATTCTTGAAATGCTTGGTAGACGTTCGCTGCTAAGCCCTTTTGTTTTTATATTTCATAATCCACTTGTATTTTTATATAATATACTGATAGTTTTCTTTACAATGTCCTTAGCTCTGTTGTTTAAGCGTAGGGGCTTTGCCATGGGACTTATATTCCTGCTTTGGTCTGCAGTGGGTATTATTAATTTTGTACTTCTTGGATACAGAATTACCCCTTTCTCAGCCATTGACTTTATTATGTTTTCTGATGTGCTGAGTATGTTTAATATATACTTTAATCTGCCTCAGAGAATTGCAATTGTCGTAGGAATTATTGTATTTATTGTTGTTATAGTCCTTGCATTCCTTAAGACTCCGAAGATTAAAGGAAAGGTTAATTATGTACAGGGCTCAGTTGTAGTTCTCGTATCCTTTGTATTTGTTTACATTATGACATTCCTTGCTCTTGAAACATCGCTTATTTCTGATAAATTTACGAATCTTGGAACGGCATATAAGAGTTATGGATTTGTTTATTGCTTCTCAAATAGTATTATTGATCAGGGTATTTCTAAGCCTGAGGATTATACTGAAGCAAATGTTGATAGAATGATGGATGCTTTAGAGGATGTCAAGAAGCCTAAAAGAACCTATAAGTATAAAAATAACAAGAAACAGCTTCCAAATATCATTGTTATACAGCTTGAATCCTTTATTGATATAGGAAGAGTAAATGGCGTTAATACAGATAAAGAATCTATACCGAACTTTAAAAAGTTCCAGGAAGATTATCCAAGTGGATTCCTAACAGTTCCAGCGATTGGTGCGGGTACTGCAAATTCAGAATTTGAAATACTTACTGGTATGAAGAGTAAGGCCTTTGGAGCAGGAGAGTATCCTTACAAGACTGTTCTTACACACGAGCCTTGTGAGAGTATGGCACAGCTTCTTCTGAAGCAGGGTTACAGCACTCATGCTATTCATAATAACAAGGCTAAGTTTTATTCTAGAGATGAATCTTACGCAAATCTAGGTTTTCAGACGTTTACATCTCTTGAATATATGAAACATTTTAATAAAACTCAAACCGGATGGGCAAAGGATGACTGTCTGCCGGATGAGATATTAGATGCAATGGACTATGATGATAATAAGGACTTTGTCTTTACTATATCTGTTCAGGGACATGGTAGATATCCTAAGAATGAGCTGAAATGTGATGAGCATGTTCATGTTACTTTGGATAAAGATGATCCGGAACTTGCTAATCAGTTTGGTTATTTCGTAAATCAATGCTACGAGATGGATAAGATGATCATGGATCTTAAGACTAAGCTTGACGAACGTGGTGAAGATTATGTGCTTCTTCTTTATGGAGATCATATCCCAAGTCTTACATTTGAAGAGGGACAGTTTAATAGCGGGACAGAGAGTCAGACAGAATATGTTATTGTAAGTAATATTGAGATGAATCTTGAAGATAGAGATATATATGCATATGAAATGTCTGACTATTTGATGCGAGCTCTTGGTTTTGAAACTGGAGTAATGCAGAATATCCATAGCAAATATTTTAATACTGAGGATCCGCTGGACAATCAGCTATTCGATGATTCCTGTGTGCTTGCACAGTATGATATGCTTTATGGTGATAGATATATTTATAATTTTATTAACCCTTATAAGCGTGTAGATTTAAGACTAGGTCTACATGATATAACAATTGACAGTGCTTCCTTTAATCCTATAAATGGATGCATTACAGTAAAAGGACAGAATTTTACCCCATTTTCTGTCATACTTATAAATGACGATAGAAAGGAAACACTTTTTGTGGATGAGAATACTCTTATGATTATTCCATCTGAAATAAAGGATGAACCTGCAGCAGAAGATGTATTTGCTGTAGCTCAGATAGATAAGGATAAACATGAATTATCCAGATCTAATGAAATAATATATGGAGAATAATTATGGTAAGAGAAGACATTAGAAATGTGGCTATTATAGCGCATGTAGATCATGGAAAAACAACACTTGTCGATGGACTGCTTAAGCAGAGTGGTGTTTTCAGAGAGAACCAGGAAGTGGCTGAAAGAGTAATGGACTCAAACGACATAGAGCGTGAAAGAGGTATTACTATTCTTTCTAAGAATACAGCTGTTGAATATAATGGTATTAAGATTAATATTATTGATACACCGGGACATGCTGATTTCGGTGGAGAAGTTGAACGTGTACTTAAGATGGTAAATGGCGTTATCCTCGTTGTTGATGCATTTGAAGGTCCTATGCCACAGACCAGATTCGTTCTTCAGAAGGCTCTTGCGCTGAACCTTTCTGTAATTGTCTGTGTAAATAAGATTGATAGACCAGATGCTCGTCCTGAGGCAGTAGAGGAAGAGGTTCTTGAGCTTCTTCTTGACCTGGATGCAAATGAAGAACAGCTGGACTGCCCATTTGTTTATGCATCTGCCAGAGACGGAGTTGCTTCCTACAGTGCTACTGAGCGTGGAACTGATATGAAGCCTCTTTTTGAGACTATTATAAATTCTATTCCTGCACCAGAGGGCGATCCTGACAGAGGAACACAGATTCTCATAAGTACCATAGATTATAATGAGTATACCGGTAGAATCGGTGTAGGTAAGGTTGATAATGGTACTATTAAGGTAAATCAGGAAGCCCTTATAGTTAATCATCACGACCCTGACAGAAAAGAGAAGGTTAAGATTACCAAGCTGTACGAGTATGACGGACTTTCAAAGGTTGATGTGGATGAGGCTACAGTTGGTTCTATAGTTGCCGTATCAGGAATAGCTGATCTTAAGATCGGTGATACCATTTGTTCACCTGACCAGCCGGACAGCATTCCATTCCAGAAGATTACTGAGCCTACTATATCTATGAATTTTATGGTTAATGATTCACCTCTTGCAGGTAAGGAAGGTAAATTCATTACCAGTAGACAAATTAGAGACAGACTTTATAGAGAGCTTAATACAGACGTTTCACTTAGAGTAGAGGATACAGAGTCTACAGACTGCTTCAAGGTATCTGGCCGTGGAGAGCTTCATTTGTCTGTACTTATAGAGAATATGCGTCGTGAAGGATACGAATTTGCAGTAAGTAAGGCTGAGGTTATTTACCGCGATGATGAGCTTGGAAAGAAGCAGGAGCCTTATGAGATTGCAATAATAGACGTTCCGGATGAGTTCTCAGGTACAGTTATCAATATGCTTAGCATGCGTAAGGGTGAGCTGAATGGTATGGCACCTGTAAGTAGTGGTGTAACGAGACTTGAGTTCAGAATTCCATCCAGAGGGCTTATAGGATTTAGAGGAGATTTCCTTACAGCTACAAAGGGAAATGGTGTAATTAATACAATATTTGATGGCTATGATTACTTCAAGGGTGAGATGAGCTACAGAGCAAATGGTAGTCTTATTGCCTTTGAAGCAGGAACATCTGTAACCTATGGTCTTTTCAATGCACAGGAGAGAGGTACTCTCTTTATAGGACCTGGTGTTGATGTATACGCAGGTATGGTTGTTGGTGAAACAGGTCGTCAGGAGGATATAGAAGTAAATGTATGCAAGACCAAGCATCTTACTAATACAAGATCCTCTGGAGCTGATGAGGCGCTGAAGCTTGTACCACCTAGACAGCTGTCACTGGAGCAGTCACTTGACTTCCTGGATACAGACGAGCTGCTTGAAATCACTCCTGAGAATCTTAGAATCAGAAAGAAAATACTTGATTCACGTATGAGAATGCGTGCTAATAGACAAGCAAACAATTAAAATAATTACAACTATTATCAAATGAGGTATATCAAATGAGAAATCTTACAATGTTAATGGATTATTATGAGCTGACTATGGCAAATGGCTATTATGTTACTGGAAATAAAGACAAGGTAGCTGTTTTCGATATGTTCTATAGAACTAATCCGGATGGTGGCGGTTTCGTAGTAAGTGCTGGTCTTGAGATGCTGATTGACTATGTACAGGGGCTTGAGTTTACAGATGATGATATCGAGTATCTTCGTGGCAGAAATATGTTCGATGAAGGCTTCCTTGATTATCTTAAGAATTTTAAATTCACAGGAACTATTGAGGCAGTTCCGGAGGGAACTATTGTATATCCAAATATTCCTATCGTTACAGTTACAGCACCTATTATCGAGGCTCAGATAATGGAGACAATGCTTCTTATATGCATTAACTTCCAGTCGCTTATTGCTACAAAGGCTAACCGAATAGCTCGTGCAGCAGGGGATGCGGTTGTTATGGAATTTGGTGCTAGACGTGCTCAGGGACCTGATGCTGCTGTATGGGGAACAAGAGCCTGCTTTATAGGCGGTGTAAATACAACAGCCACTGTAATGGCTGATCAGCAGTTTGGTGTAACTGCAGTTGGTACAATGGCTCATAGCTGGGTTGAGTTCTTCCCATCAGAGTATGAGGCATTTAAGGCCTATGCTGAAATCTATCCGGATAACAGCGTACTTCTAATTGATACATATGACATTCTTGAGAGTGGTCTTGTAAATGCCATAAAAGTTGCTCATGAGGTTCTTGAGCCTATGGGTAAGAGACTTAAGGGCGTTCGTATAGATAGTGGAGACCTTGCTTACTTCTCAAAGAAGATTAGAAGAACACTTGATGCAGAAGGACTTCAGGATTGCAGCGTAGTAGTATCTAACAGCGTTGATGAGTACCTTATTGAATCTCTTAATAAGCAGGGTGCTAAGATCAATTCTTACGGTGTTGGTGAGAGAATGATTACATCAAAGTCTGATCCTGTATTTGGTGGTGTATATAAGCTTGTTGCTGTAAAAGATGGAGATACATTTGTTCCTAAGATTAAAGTATCAGAGAATGTTGAAAAGATTACAAACCCTGGAAAGAAGAAGGTTTACAGAGTTTATAGTAAAAAGACAGGTTATGCCATTGCGGATCTTCTTACTATGGCGGATGAAGAGCCTGATTTCAGCGATGCGTATTCATTTATTGATCCAACTAAGCCTTGGAAGAATATGAAGTTTAGAAATGTAGATGCTAAGCCTCTTCAGGTTACAATCTTTAAGGATGGAGAGCTTGTATATGAGAAGCCTACACTTAAAGAAATACAGGATTTTGTAAAGCATCAGCTTGCAAATGAAGTTTGGGAAGAGGAGCAGAGATTCTATAATCCGCACATCCATTACCTGGATCTTTCACAAAAATTGTATGAAACTAAGAAAGAGCTTCTTGCTGGTGTTGAGTTCGTTGACTAATCGGAATATGTCTCTCAGACCATATCATTTATATTGAAAATATATGCTATAAATGATAAAATGTTAACACTTAGGTATTAATGGAGGGGTAAGGTGTGGAAGATTTAAATAATCAGAGTTATGATGAATTCACACTCAATTTCAAGCTTGACGAAGATGTACCTATTGACCAGTTTGAAATGACTATGTATAACTATGAATTTGTGGGGAATCGTACTAAGTGTACATGTGTAGCTATTGATGGCGTTAGAGCGCTTCAGTTCAAAGTGCCTGCTACCTTGCCTTTGGAGCAATTCCTGCGCAAACAACTATATAAGGGTGAATTTTTATCGATATTATCGAATATACTGAATCAGCTTATTTATTTTTCGGAGAACAATATGCCGCTTAATAAGCTGCTTCTGAATATTCATTATATGTATATTGAATTATCAACACTTGATATTCAACTGCTTTATATGCCGGTAAACAAGAAGTTTGCTGATTGTAATGTAACAGAATTTATTCAGGAGTTTATTAGCACTGTACGTTTTGCTAATATGTCATCAGTTGAATGTGTCGATCAGATACTTAAGTATCTTGATAGTAAGCTGATGTTTAATCTTGAGGAATTCTATCAGTTCATTCTATCTATGGAGCAGAAGTCTATCTTGGAAGATGAAGGAAAGCAGAAGATGGTTGATGAACCTGTAGTTCAGGCTACTTCTGAGAATTATAGCAATCCAGTTCCTTATCTTGTACGTATCAAGACAAATGAGCTGATTCCTATACTTCATAAGGAATTCATGGTTGGTAAATCAGTTAATTGCGATTATCAGATACTTGATAATAAGAAGGTTAGTAGAAAGCATGCTATCTTCAGAATTAGTAATGGAGAGTGCTATGTAAGAGATAATGCTTCTACTAATCATACATTTATAAATGGACAACTTATTCAGCCTGGTGTTGAGATAATGCTCACCAATGATGATAATATCAGAATGGGTGATGAAGAGTTTAAATACTGGGTAAGATAAATTTGATTTAATGAGTGTGTGAAAGTTTTTCTGTAAATAAGATATCCTAAGATAATTGACGAGCTGT
>CAMKQB010000053.1 GCA_946414825.1 uncultured Lachnospiraceae bacterium | reverse complement strand
ACTTATATGTATCAAATTTACCATTATTTACAGTATATGTTTTTAAAGAATTATATTATATAGTTTTTTTTATTTCATTGTTGTATAATGTGTCTTATGTTTTGACAAAACCTAAATGTTTTAGACATTTAGAATTGATTGGAGAGAGAAATGAGTGAAGAATTAACCAAAGAACAACAGGAAGCTATGGATAAGGCTTTCGAAAGATCTATGCCTGAAGGGCTTCGTAAGGTTCAAAATGAATATTCTGACGTTAAGAAGGTAATTGGTGTAATCAGTGGAAAGGGTGGAGTCGGTAAATCGCTTGTTACTTCACTTTTGGCTGTTAAGGCTAATCAGAAGGGTCTAAAGACTGCTATACTTGATGCTGATATTACAGGTCCATCTATTCCAAAATCCTTCGGAGTTCATCAGAAGGCTTATGGTGAAGATATTGGTATTATCCCTGTTAATACTGAAAAGGGCATCAAGCTGATGTCTATTAATCTGCTTGTGGATAATGAGGAAGATCCTGTTATTTGGAGAGGTCCTGTTATTGCAGGGGCGGTTCAGCAGTTTTGGACGGATGTAGCATGGGGTGATATAGATGTCATGTTCGTAGATATGCCACCTGGAACTGGTGATGTTCCTCTTACTGTATTTCAGAGTCTTCCGGTAGATGGAATTATAGTTGTCACTTCTCCACAGGAGCTGGTGGAAATGATAGTTGGAAAGGCTCTTAAGATGGCAGATATGATGAATATACCTGTTATGGGACTTGTTGAGAATATGTCTTACTTTGAGTGTCCTGACTGTGGTAAGAAGCATGAAATATTCGGAAAGAGCAGACTCAGTGAGGTATCAGCTAAGTATGGCATAACAAATCTTGCACAGCTTCCAATTGCACCAGAGGTTACAAAGCTTGTTGATGCTGGTAAGATAGAAGATGTTGATGTTAATTGGTTGGATGACTTATTTGATAATGTCATAAAAGGAGAATAGATATGAGTAAGGTATATGTACTTTTAGCTGATGGGTTTGAAGAAATAGAAGGGCTTACTGTTGTTGATCTTCTTAGAAGAGCAGGCATAGAGGTTGTTCTTGCATCTATTAAGGATTCAACGGATATTAAAGGTGCCAGAGGAATAAATGTAGTCGCAGACACACTTCTGTCTGATATAGAAGAAGATGCGGATATGGTTGTTCTTCCTGGTGGTATGCCTGGAACAACACATCTGAAGGAGAGTCAAGAGGTTCGTGATATGGTTCAGTCATATTTTGATAATGGCAAGTATATAGCTGCCATATGTGCTGCACCTACTGTATTTGGTGATATGGGACTTCTAAATGGGAAGAAGGCAACATGCTATCCGGGACTTGAGCCGGGACTAACAGGTGCTATGTGGCCGGGTGAAAGTGTAAGTGTTGTTCAGGATGGCAAAATCATTACCAGCCGCGGACTTGGTACTGCAATTGATTTTTCCCTTAAGCTTATAGAGGTTTTAAAGGATTCTAAGAAGGCTGATGAAATAGCTGATTCAGTTGTTTATAAAAGAAAATAATTTATTAAAAGGTAACGATTAATGAAAGATATAACTATAAGAGATTTACTTGAAATAACTAGAGGTCGCATAATCGGTAAGATAGATTCTGATTATAGAAATGAACTGCTTGATACTGTAATAACCAGAATAGCAATAGACTCCAGAGATGTTGATGAGAGTTCTTTATTTGTGGCTATTCCTGGAGAAAATGTAGATGCTCATAAGTTTGTTCCTCAGGTGGCAAAAGTAACTAAGGCAATCCTGGTGGAAGAGGATGAGAGTACTATCCTTGCAAAGGCTGACGTAGATAATATGCCTGAAAATGTGGCTTATATAAAGGTTGATAATACTCTGGATGCCCTCCAGAAAATTGGAAGTTATTGCAGAAGCAAATACGCCAGTAAAGTAATAGGTGTCACAGGCAGTGTGGGTAAAACTACCACTCGTGAAATGATAAGCTGTGCTCTAGCTAGTAATATTCCTACATTTTCAACATCTGGAAATATGAATTCTCAGATAGGTGTTCCTGTTACTATATCTAAAATAAATGATACTCCTACCGAGGCTGCAGTTATTGAGATGGGTATAAGTGAGCCGGGTGGAATGGATAAGCTGACTCAGATAGTTAAACCTGATATTGCAGTTGTTACTATAATTGGGAAAGCTCATATAGAATTCCTTGGATCAAAGGAAGGTATAAGAGATGAGAAGCTACGTATAATAGGCAGAATGTCTGAGGATGGAGCAGTATTCCTTAATGCTGACGACCCTATGCTTTTTGAACTGAAGGGCAAACTTCCTGTTAAAACATTTTTCTATGGTACAAATCCTGAAGCTGATTATAGAGCTGAAAACATTGTTTTTGAAAATGGTTATAATTCATATACATTTATACATGGTAAGGATAGTCTGATAGTTAATCTTAATGTTTTAGGACAGCATAATGTTCTTAATTCATTAGCGGCACTGGCAGTAAGTGACTATATGGGACTGGATCTTGTCAAGGCTGCCAGAAGCTTTGAAACCTTTGAAGGTATGCGCCAGAAGGTTATTAGCACTAATAAGGGGTATACAATTATTGATGATTCCTATAATGCAAGCCCTGACTCAATGAAGGCTGCAATAAATGTGCTTCGCGATATGGATGTTATTGGCAAGAGAATAGCTGTTCTTGGTGATATGTTTGAGCTGGGACCAGATAGCGACAGCTATCATAAAGAAGTTGGAGATTATATAAATGCTACTAAGCTTTCAAATGGTAAGCCGGTTGTAGATAAGCTTATTACAATTGGTGAATCAAGCCACTTTATCTCTGATGCTGTAGATAGTGATGTAGAGTGCAAGCATTTTGCTGATAAAAAGGAAGCTGCTGAATATATAAAAGAACTTCTTGGACCTGGAGATGTAATCACATTAAAGGCTTCGAATGGTATGAAGTTTACTGAGTTAGTTGATGTGCTCAAGTAGAGCTTGGAGGAAAGTATGTCTGACAGACTGTGGGAAAAAAATATAAGATTAGTAGAACCATATACACCAGGTGAACAGCCTGAGGATAAGAATATAATTAAGCTGAATACAAATGAGAATCCATATGGTGTATCTCCGGAAATGATTAAGGCGGCTGAAAGCTTTGACTACGATCTATTCAGAAGATATCCGGATCCTGCTGCAAAAGAGCTGGTATCAGCGCTAGCTGATTATTATGGACTTAAGACAGAAAATGTATTTGTAGGCGTTGGTTCCGATGATGTTCTAGGAATGTGTTTTATGACCTTCTTTAATTCTGATAAAGCGATTCTTTTCCCGGATATAACATATTCTTTTTATCCGGTATGGGCTGAAATGCTTAGAATACCTTATGAGACAAAGGCTCTTAGGGATGACTTCACAATAGATATAAATGATTATCTTATTCCTAATGGTGGAATAGTGATTCCTAATCCGAATGCTCCTACATCGATTTTACTTGGTAAGGATAGCATAAGAGAGATTCTGAATAATAATAAAGAATCCATAGTTATTATTGATGAAGCATATATTGATTTTGCGGAAGAGAATTCCTCTGTTCTTGATTTGATCGGCGAGTATGACAACCTGATAGTTGTAAGAACATACTCCAAGTCCAGATCCCTGGCAGGTCTCAGAATAGGTTATGCCATGGCTGACAGCAGACTCATTAAATATTTAAACGACGTTAAGTATTCCTATAATTCTTATACTATGAATTATCCATCTATTAAGCTGGGGGCATCAGTTATAAGTGATGATGAATACTTCAAGGCTTCTGTAAATAAGATTAAAGCGACGAGAGAGTGGTTTACGAAGGAACTCACAGCTCTTGGTTTTAAGGTTCTTCCATCTTCATCCAATTTTGTTTTTGCATCACCTGTGGATGGAACTGCTGCAAAGATATTTGAAGAAGCAAAGAAGAGTGGCATTTACTTTAGATATTTCAATTCTCCTCGAATAGATGATTATCTAAGAATCACTATTGGAACAGACGATGATATGAAAAAGGTTATTGATTTTCTTAAGGACTTCTTGACAAAGTAGTTCTATTTGATAATATTAAAAGGCATCTTATAAATACGCCCTATCCATATTTGTCAAAAGGAGATAAATATGGATAAAGAATGTATTAATGAAATAAAAAAAGAAATTAAGTCGAGTTTACTGATTTCTCTTCATAACTATGATAAATATCAGTACCTTTTAAAGGATATCCCCCATAAGAAGTACATGGACATGGTGGCTGTTGTTAAGTGTATGGTCTTAGGAGATGGTGGGATGAAATGCTTTGACATAACAAATGATATGCTGGATTGTATGTATATGACAGAAAATGAACTGATCAAAACAGCAATCAGTAATAGCAGGAAGAAATTTGGAATCTTATTTGCCTCGTTTAGAGAATTCTTTGATATAAAGGATATTGATGTTGATGACTCTCCGCAGGATATATATTTCCTCACGAATACAGAAATGTACTTCGGAGCAGCTACTTTACTATATAATGGAATAAATCATTATATATATGAAAAGCTGGAATCCAATTTTTATGTTATACCTGCCAACATTCATCAGCTTATTGTGATTCCAGATAAGAATATGGAAATGAATATTAGTGATATTCATAATAGTGTCGAAATGGTAAATGAGTTTACTCTTGATGAAGAAGAATTCCTGTCACATAATTATTATTACTATGACAGGGTCCTGGATGAGCTGATTATGCAATGATTACTGCTTTACATATTCTCTCTTTTGTAAATTGAATAATAATATACCGTATGATACGCTAATACAAGATATTCAATGGAGGATTTGTGAAATGGCAAAAGGAACAGTAAAATGGTTCAATGACAAAAAGGGTTATGGCTTTATAACTGACGAGAATGGAAATGATGTATTCGTTCATTTTTCAGGACTGAACATGGAAGGCTTTAAGACTCTTTCAGAGGGTCAGACAGTTGAATTTGATCTTACTGAGGGAGACAAAGGTGCTCAGGCTACAAATGTAACCGTAGTTCAGTAATATATTGTACTAGACCTTAGGAGCAGGGATTTTATCCCTGCTCTTTTCAGTTCTTAATTGGTTGACAAAGGGTATAAATATAACTAAAATAAATACTATACATGGTGAGTTAGGGGGGTGAGTCATGATTGAGGAATTTATATCTGCGCGTGATAGAATAATTGCTGCGTCTATTGATATTATCAGTGATTCCGGTCTAGTTTCTCTAACCTTTCCCAATATATCATTTCGCACTAACATGAGTGAAATGATGATATACAAATGTTTCACTAATGTAGACGAAATATTAGAAGAGGTTGTATCAACTTATTTTAAGTTTGATAGAGGTATCTTTAATACTCTAGAATCCAAGTCTGATTCATATCTTAAGAAAATTGATATGTATATTGATGCGTATGGTTCGTATTATAATAGTTATTATTCATTATCATCGATAATGCTTAACTATGAAGAATTGCTACATAATACTAAGACCAGAGAACTTATAGAACAAGGCTTTGTCAGCAGGAGAGAAGGACTTGAGAAGATATTTCAGGGAGCTTTGGATAATGGCGAGATTATAGATGATTTCACGGCTGAAATGCTTGCTGATATGTTACTTGGAATCTTTATAGTATGTTCGCTTAACAGACGTGTTCTTGTTAGAAAGAAGACGTATCAAGAAGAAATAAAGATTTTATCTGGTAAATGGCTGGATACTATTAAAAAGAATTAAATGTAGAGAGGTATATAAAATGAGGGTATTAGTTGCTGAAGATGATATAGCTAGTGGAAAGTTTCTAACAAAGTTACTCACTAGATATGGGGAGGTAGTTCTTGCTACTGACGGAATAGAGGCAGTAGATGAATTCGTTAAGTCAGTTTCTGATGGTAAGGAATTCGATCTCGTGTGTCTTGATATTATGATGCCTAAGATTGACGGCTATAAAGCTCTTCAGTCAATTAGAGATGCTGAGAGAAAGCTTGGCATTCCACGTATATCAAGATGTAAGGTGGTTATGATATCTGCCCTTGATGAAGATTTTGATGCTACTTATGCTAGTAGTGATTATGATGATTACATTTGCAAGCCGATTGATATCATCAAGTTTGATGCTATTATTAAGAAGCTTGGTTTGCTTGATGCATAGGAACTATATATGGATTTATTTGATTATATGAGACAAGAGGAGGCACGTAAGGAGTCTCCTCTTGCTAGTCGTTTAAGACCTAAAACTATAGATGAAGTAGTTGGCCAGGAACATATTATTGCTCCTGGTAAGTTGTTATACAGAGCTATTAAAGCTGACAAGCTTAGTTCTGTTATTTTTTATGGTCCTCCTGGAACCGGGAAGACCACACTTGCCATGGTTATTGCCAACTCAACCAGCTCCATTTTCGAGGAGCTGAATGCTTCTACATCGGGCAAGAAGGATATGGAGGCAGTTGTTGCAAAGGCTAAGGACAACCTTGGAATGTACGGCAAGAAGACCATTCTTTTTATAGATGAGATACATCGTTTTAACAAATCTCAGCAGGATTTCCTGCTTCCTCATGTGGAAAATGGAACAATTATACTTATAGGAGCTACTACTGAGAACCCTTTTTTTGAAGTGAATAGCGCTCTTGTTTCCAGATCTACTGTATTTGAGTTGAAGCCTCTTAGTGAGGATAATATCAAGGAAATAATTAGAAGAGCTGTCTATGATGTAGAGAAAGGTATGGGAAGCTACAAGGCTGAAATTACTGACGAAGCAGTTGATTTCCTTGCAAATGTAGCCGAAGGAGACGCTCGTAAAGCTCTTAATGCTATAGAGTTAGGTATACTATCAACTGAAAGAAATGATGAAACCGGCAAGATAGAGCTGACACTTGAGGTTGCTGAGGAATGTATTCAGAGAAGAGCTATAAGATATGATAAGGATGGAGATAATCATTATGATATAATCTCTGCATTTATTAAATCTATGAGAGGCTCTGACCCGGATGCTGCAGTTTATTACCTGGCGAAGATGCTTTATGGTGGAGAAAGTGTAACATTTATTGCAAGAAGAATAATGATATGTGCTTGCGAGGATGTAGGAATCGCTGATCCTCAGGCTATACAGGTTGCTACTGCATGTGCCCTTGCTGTTGAGAGAGTCGGTATGCCGGAATCTCAGATAATACTTGCAAATGCTGCTATATATGTTGCGACAGCTCCGAAGAGTAACGCAGTTGTAAATGCTATTTTTAGTGCGACGGATGCGGTTAAAAAATATAGTAATGCTGAAGTTCCGCCATATCTTAAGGATGCTCATTATTCAGGTTCTGCTGAGCTTGGTCATGTGGGATATAAATATGCTCATGACTATCCAATGAATTATGTGGATCAGCAGTATCTTCCTGATGCATTAAAGGATATGACATTTTACCATCCTGGTGATAATGGATATGAGGTAGATGTTAAAGAGTGGTTTAAGAAGATAAAAGGCGATAAGAATTAGGTGTTAAGTATGACAGATGATGTTAAAAAGATGGAGGAAGAGAGTAATATTAAGAAGGTGCAGGGTGGTAAAGAACATAAGACTAGCCTTGTGACAAGAATAGTTGCCATTATATGCCTTCTAATATTTGCTATCATGCTTGGTATATTTATTTACTTAGTTATTACAGGCAGTGAATATATACTGGCGATGCTTTTTGTTATTATTATTTTTCCGGTTATTCTATATCTTATAGTATGGCTAAGAAAGGTTTTCAGTAAATAAATATCAGCTTTAATTAGATTGTTATTATTTTGACACTGAGGTTATATTTTGATATAATCGCTGATGTTTTAATAATTATACTTTTATAATTTGAAAGGATTAATGTTATGGGATTATTAACTGATTGGAGAGATCATGCTTATGGTCTTGATGACAGAACTCCAGAAGGAAAGCAGTTCTGGCTTAATTATTTCGGAGTAGAGAAAGGAATCTATGAGATACTTTTAAAGGAGCCAGAGAAAGTAGTTAAAGGAACTATAAAGGAACTTGCTGAAAAGTATGATACTACTATTGAGCTTATGGTTGGTTTCCTTGATGGAATAGATGACAGTTTAAAGGAGTCAAATAATCTGGATGAGGTTACAGAGGACTCTGAAGTGACAATAGATATAGATACAGAGAAGCTGTATATGAATATGGTTGGATGTAATGCTGAGTGGTTATATACTCTTCCTGAATGGGATAATATATACGACAAGGCTACCAGAGATGCACTTTACAAAAAAGAGAAATCTTCACACACAATTGTAAAGGCTCCAAAGGTTGGAAGAAATGATCCATGTCCATGTGGAAGTGGTAAAAAATATAAGAAATGTTGTGGAAGATAGAGCGATTAATTCGCTCTATCTTGTATTTTAGGGTAAAAGAAGGTACATGAGCTTTACAAAAGAACAGCAAGAGGCTATTACATGGTTTGAAGGACCTATGATGGTTATTGGTACACCCGGGTCTGGAAAAACAACAGTTATAGTTAATAGAATAAACAATCTAATATA
Source organism: uncultured Lachnospiraceae bacterium (assembly GCA_946414825.1). Taxonomy (GTDB): domain Bacteria; phylum Bacillota; class Clostridia; order Lachnospirales; family Lachnospiraceae; genus Eubacterium_Q. Next base: position 9,555 of record CAMKQB010000053.1, on the reverse strand, counting down.
TGAGCATGGATGTAATCCTAAGAATATCCTTGTTATTACATTTACAAAGGCTGCGGCTCAGTCCATGAGAGAAAGATTTCTTGATTTATCCGGGCTGGATGATACCGAGGTGAGATTTGGTACATTTCATTCCTTTTTCTTTTGGATAATTCGTACTGCTTATGGTAAGCAGTTAACCCTCGAGGTTTTGGACGAGAATAATAAAAGAAATGTAATTAGAACTATTCTCAGGAAGCTTAACCGTGAATTATATGATAGCGAAGAAGTTCTTAGTAGTGTTATTAATCAACTTGGGATAATGTCCTGCAATATGATTGATATAGATTATTATCATAGCAGGGATATATCTGATGGGGACTTCAGAAGGCTCTATGCAGCATATAAGGAATATAAGTCCAGGCATAATCTGCTTGATTTTGACGATATGGTGTCAGAATGCTATAAGCTGCTTAGAGATAGAGAAGATATCCTAAATATAATCAGAGATATGTATCCCTATATAATGGTTGATGAGTATCAGGATACTAATCGTATACAGTATGAGATACTTAAAATGCTTGCTCATCCAAGAGACAATATCTATGTTGTAGGAGATGATGATCAGTCTATTTACGGTTTCAGAGGTGCGAGACCAGAGGTTATGCTGAAATTCAAGGAAGAGTTTCCTGGCGCTGAAACAAGACAGCTTACTCATAACTTTAGATGTCCTGAAGGTATCGTAAAGCTGTCAGATCAGATAATAGCAAATAATAAGAAGAGATTTGAAAAGGAACTGAAATCAGCTGTCCATAGAAAAGGTAATATTTCAATCGACCGGATAAAGGATGCATCCGAGGAAAATAAGCTGGTTATAAAAAGGCTAGAAGATGCAATAAAGAAGGGGACTAAGCCAGAGGATATTGCGATTCTTTATAGAACAAATATTGGTCCCAGAAGACTGATGTATAAGCTGAGACTTTATAATATCCCCTTTTACGTAAGAGACTATATTCCGGATATTGCAAATAATATATATGTTAAACCGATTCTCGATTATATAAGATATGCTTTAGGTGTACATGATAGGGAAACATTTCTGAATATTATGAATAAACCGGTTAGATATATCAGTAGAGATATGCTGACAAGTGAAATGGTTGAATTATCGGATGTTCTTAGAAAAGCCAGAGGTAAGGATTATCTGGTCGAAAATGTTAAAAGGATGATGGCGGAAGTAAGAACCATATCCAATCTGGCGCCCTTTGCTTCAGTTAATTACATTCGAAAGGCCATTGGCTACGATTCTTATTTGAAGAGGGTTGCCGAAGAGCGTAATATGGATTATGATGAAATATCGGATGTAGTTGATGAATTTCAGGCTATGATCAAGGAAACAAAAGACTTTGATGAAATGTTCGAGATGATTAGGAATGAAAAGGAAGAGGCTGCAAAACAGGAGAATCTTTCGGGGGCTAGAAACTCGGGACCTGGAATACAGCTGATGACTCTTCATAGTGCTAAAGGTCTTGAGTTCAGTGAGGTTCATATTCTCGACACCGTTGAGGGAAATATTCCTCATAAGAAATCTAAGTCAGTCGATGAGATAGAAGAAGAACGTAGACTTCTCTATGTCGGAGTTACAAGAAGTAGTAATAATTTATACATATATGTTCCTGAGGAAATAGGAGAAAAAAAGGTAAAACCTTCCAGGTTTATAGAAATGAAAGGGATTTATGATGGAACTAAGTGATATCAGAAAAGAAATAGATGCAGTTGATGCTGAGATCAAGGAATTATTTCAGAAAAGAATGCAGCTGGCAGATGAGGTTGCAAAGGTAAAGGCTGAGACAAATGATGCAATATATAAGCCCGATAGAGAAATGGCTATAATAGATAATCAGTCAGCCGGGCTTGATAAAAGCATTAAGCAGGAATATAAAGCTCTTATTAAGCGAGTAATGGAGATAAGCCGTAAGTATCAATATGGAAGAACTCTTGAGTTAAGAGACTGCCTGGATATTGATTATAAAACAACAGAACCTGAAATAAGTAAAATAGCTATGCTTAAAAGTGAAGTATATCTTGCTGAAGGAATCTCCAGAGATAGGATAAATGCTTATAACACACATGATGAGCTAGCTGCATCGATTATAAGAGGCGAAAGTGATGCAGGTCTCGGTGTAATGGAAAATATAGGTGTTGATGTTTCTGATGGTTTACATAAAATCCTCATTAATAATAACCTTTTTATTAATAAATGTGACATAATTAATGACGATAATAATCGACTTAAAGTAGTTACATATACACCGGATCTAATTGTTTTACCGGAACATAATAGACTTAAGGTTATGTTTATATGTAAAAACAGTAGTGGAAGTCTGGCCAGTATACTATCTATGATATCTGACTATGATGTGAATCTTACTGAGATTCATTCTAAGCCTTATATAGATGGTGACTGGAACTATGTATTCAGTATTGAGATGACTGCAAGTCTACTGGTTAAAGAAGATAGAGCACTTATCTATCAATTAATGAACGAAACAGACGAATTCAAAATACTTGGAAGTTATTACTGCGAGGATTAAATGAAAGATCTTCTTAAATATTTAAAAGAATATAGAATTAAAGCTATTTTGGCACCGTTATTTAAAATGCTTGAGGCAATATTTGAATTAATGGTGCCTCTTGTAGTTGCACGACTAATTGATAAGGGTATAGCCGGAGAAGATAAAAGCTATATACTTCTGTGTGGATTATGGCTGCTCCTGCTTACTATTATTGGTTATGGCTTTGCCATTACAGCCCAGTATTTTGCTGCCAGAGCTGCCATAGGTTTTGGTAAGGGACTTAGAGTTGATCTCTTCAGACACATCAATTCTCTGGGGTATGAAGAAATAGATAAACTGGGTACCTCTACTCTTATCACAAGAATGACAAGTGATGTAAATCTTATAGTCTCTGGAGTGAATATGTTCCTCCGTTTATTTTTACGTTCACCATTTATTGTTTTTGGCGCAGTAATTATGGCATTTACTGTTGATGTTTCAACTTCTAAGGTGTTCCTTATTATTCTGCCGGTACTTGTTGTTATTGTGTGTTTTATTACCTATGCTTCTATTCCTCTATATAAGAAGGTTCAGACAAAGCTCGATAGAGTGACTCTGCTAACCAGAGAGAGCCTGATAGGAATAAGGGTTATAAGAGCATTTAACAGAGCGGAGCAAGGAGAGGAAGAGTTCCGTGATTCCACTAAGGATCTGATGAGATCTCAGCTTATTGTGGGGAGACTCTCGGCACTTATGAATCCGGTGACTTACCTGGTTGTAAATGTTGGAATAGCAATGTTAATCTATGCCGGTGCAATAAAGGTTAATATTGGAGATCTGACTCAGGGCGAGGTGGTGGCTCTGGTTAATTATATGTCTCAGATACTTGTTGAACTGGTTAAGCTTGCGAATCTTATAATTACCCTTACTAAAGGTATGGCAAGTGCTCGAAGAATCAGTGATGTATTCGCTGTTAAGCCATCGATGGTATATGGCGAAAGACAAGTCGATGGAGATATAACCCTGAAGTTTGAAAATGTTTCTATGAATTATAGCGATTCAAAGGAAAATGCTATAAGTGATATAAGCTTTGTTGCAAGAGCTGGAGATACAATAGGAATTATTGGAGGTACTGGTTCCGGTAAATCGACTCTAGTGAATCTTATACCAAGATTCTATGATAGAAACTCCGGTCAGATACTTATAAATGATGTAGATATAAAGGAATATAACAAGGAAAGCCTGAGAAGAAGTATAGGAATAGTTCCTCAGAAATCCGTTCTGTTTAAAGGAACAGTCGCTGATAATCTGAGATTTCGTAATAGCACAGCTGAAGACACAGATTTAAATAAGGCGCTTGATATTGCTCAGGCTAAAGAGTTTGTAGATAAATTCGAGGATGGTCTAAATCACCAGGTTCTTCAGGAGGGTAAGAATCTCTCGGGTGGTCAAAGACAGAGACTATGTATTGCAAGAGCACTGGTCGGTAATCCAAAGATTCTTATTATGGACGACAGCTCCTCGGCGCTTGATTACGTCACGGAGTCAAGACTTCGTAAGTCCCTAAGAGAGAATTCAAAGGATAGAATAAATATTATAGTATCTCAGAGAGCGTCATCTATTATTGATGCAGATACAATTATAGTGCTTGATGATGGATGTGCAGTAGGAGTTGGAAAGCATAGTGAGCTCCTTAAAACCTGTGATATCTATAAAGAGATATACCTCACCCAGTTTAAGGAAGGAGGTGTATCAGCATGAATAAAAGCAAGATGAGAAAGCTGATGGGCTTCCTGAAGCCTTATATTCCATTCATGATATTTTCACTGCTTGCTTCCGCAGTAGCAGTAGTAATGCAGCTATATGCACCTATTATATCCGGAAGAGCAATTGATCTTATAGTAGGTAAGGGGAATGTTAATCTTAGTAAACTTACGGAATATCTCACCAGCTTCTTTATCGTTATTCTTATTTCCATTATTTTCCAATGGATTATGAGTATGATTAATAATGCGGTAGTCTATAGAGTAGTTAGAGATTTTCGTAATGCAATATATGCTCATATAAATAAGCTTCCTATTGCATATGTTGATTCACATGAATATGGAGATACTGTTTCAAGAACCTTAAATGATGTTGATCAGCTGTCAGACGGACTATTAATGGGATTTTCTCAACTGTTTACAGGAATTATAACTATAATTGGAACTATTTGTTTCATGCTTAGAACCAGTGTTCCTGTTGCTTTAGTAGTTATAGTGCTTACTCCTTTATCCCTTCTGATAGCAGGTTTTATTACCAAGAAGACCTACAATATGTTTATGAGACAGTCAGAGGTTAGAGCGGATGTAACAGGCCTTGTTAATGAAATGGTAGGAAATGAGAAGGTGGTGCAGGCCTTTAGTTATGAAGGTACTGCCTGCTCAAGATTTGAGGATAAGGTAGATACTCTTACAGAGGCGGAGTTTAAAGCTACATTTTTCTCCTCACTTACGAATCCCTCAACAAGACTTATTAATAATCTGGTTTACGCAGGTGTAGCGATAGTAGGTGCATTACTTGCCATAAGCTTTAGGTTATCTGTTGGACAGCTTACCTGCTTCCTAAGCTATGCAACTCAGTATGCTAAGCCATTTAATGAAATATCAGGTGTCATGACTGAACTTACAGCAGCTCTTGCCAGTGCAGGACGAGTTATCGATCTTCTTGAGGAAGAGCCTGAGTCAGATGAAAGTGAAAAGAATGAACTGATAGATATAAGCGGCAAGGTTAAGCTGGATAATGTCAGCTTCTCTTATACAAAGGATAAAAAGCTCATTGAGAATCTGTCACTTGATGTTAAGGAAGGTCAGAAGGTTGCCATTGTTGGACCTACTGGAAGTGGAAAGAGTACACTTATTAATCTGCTTATGAGATTCTATGATGTGGATAAAGGGAGCATTTCCATCGATAATCAGGATATAAATGAGGTTACTAGAGTAAGCGTTAGACAGCAGTTTGGTATGGTTCTTCAGGAAACCTGGCTCAAGTCAGGAACTATAAGAGAAAATATAGCTTATGGATATCCTGAGGCGACGGATGAAGAAATAGAAAAAGCTGCAAAGCTGACACATGCAGATAGATTTATTAAGAGGCTTCCAGATGGATATAATACATATCTGACTGAGGATGGCGGAAGTCTGTCAGCGGGACAGAAACAGCTGCTATGTATAACTCGTGTAGTTCTGGGGATACCGCCGCTTCTTATATTGGATGAGGCTACATCCTCTATAGATACAAGAACGGAGCACAGAATACAGCGTTCCTTTGACAAAATGATGAAGGGAAGAACCAGCTTTGTGGTTGCCCATCGTCTCTCGACTATTAGAGAGTCCGATATAATACTTGTTATGAAAGATGGAGACGTAATAGAGAAAGGCTCGCACGAAGAACTGCTGGCTGGAAAAGGCTTTTATTATGAGCTATATAATAGTCAGTTTGTAAATGCTGATAATAGTTAAAGCTATATAAATACTGTTTTTGACCTATACTTTATGGTGTGATAAAATAAATATTTGATGGCGTTTACAGAATACAAGAAACTTGCATATTAAACAGAGGTAAAAATTATGAAAGCTAAGGATTTTAATTTATCAAAAGAAGAACTTGTAGAAATGGCCGAGAAGTACATGAATGAAACCTTTAAGAGATATGATTTCATTGCTGATTCTACTTCAGGTGTATATGTATATGATGAAAATGGAGATGCTTATCTTGATTTCCTGGGAGGAATCGCAGTTAACTCCGTAGGTGGTTGTAATCAGGCTGTTATTGATGCAATTAAGAGTCAGTCAGATGATATGATTCATGTATCTAATTATTTCTATAGTGTGCCACAGACTGTACTTGCAAAGCTTATCTGTGAATCAATTGGTATGGATAAGATTCAGTTCCAAAATTCCGGAGCAGAAGCAAACGAAGCAATGATTAAGATGGCTCGTAAGTATGGAAACGACCTATATGGTGGAAAGAGATATAAGATAGTTACTGCACTTAATTCTTTCCATGGAAGAACACTTGCAACCCTTTCTGCTACAGGTCAGCCGGGAAGTGCTATACATAAGGGCTTTGAACCACTTGTGGATGGTTTCAAGTATGCAGAGTTTAATAATCTTCAGTCCTTCGAGGAAGCTGCAACAGATGATGTTATAGCTATTATGATTGAGCCTGTTCAGGGGGAAGGCGGTGTATATCCAGCTGATCCTGACTTTATGAAAGGACTTAGAGAGCTATGTGACCGCAAAGGAATGCTTCTACTTCTGGATGAGGTTCAGACAGGATGGGGCAGAACCGGTAAACTAATGGCTTATATGAATTATGGAATTAAGCCCGATGCTGTCACTATGGCAAAGGCCATGGGTGGGGGTATGCCAATCGCTGCTATGTGTGCAACTAGTGATGCTATGCAGCACCTCAGCGCTGGATCACATGGTACAACATTTGGTGGAAATCCTGTATGCTGTGCTGCTTCATATGCTGCAATTACGGAGATGATTGAGAAGAAGCTTCCAGAGAATGCTTACGAAGTAGGTGAATTCTTTATGGATAAGCTGAGTATGCTCGAGGGAGTAAATAATGTTAGAGGTATGGGACTTATCGTCGGAGTTGTATTCGATAAGGATATAGCTATGGATGTAAAGCATGATGCATTTGATAGAAAGCTTCTTATGTCTGTTGTTAAGCCTGACGTTATAAGAATGGTTCCACCACTTATTGTTACTAAGGAAGACTGCGACAAGGTAGTTGAAATTATAGATGACATTTTAAAAAATTATAGATAATAATTATAAAATATTTAAGGAAGTGTAATTATGGATAGAAAAAATGCTTGGAAATCATATTCAAAAAGTGATGAGAAGAAACTGGAAGAGCTTTGCGAAGGATATAAGGATTATCTTTTTAAGGGAAAGACTGAGAGAGAAGGAACCGCTTATATTATAGGTAAGGCTAAAGAGGCTGGATATATTTCTCTTGATGAGGTTATTAAATCCAAGAAGAAGCTGAAGGCCGGTGATAAGGTGTACAGCGTATGCATGGGTAAAACAGTTGCTCTTTTCAACATAGGTAAAAAGTCTATGGAAGAGGGAATGAATATACTTGGTGCACATCTTGATTCCCCTAGATTGGATGTCAAGCAGAATCCTCTCTATGAGAGCAATGATCTGGCATATCTTGATACACATTATTATGGTGGAATCAAGAAGTATCAGTGGGTAACACTTCCTCTTGCTATTCATGGTGTAGTTGTTAAAACGGATGGTACAAAGGTTGATATTGTTATCGGTGAGGAGGAAGATGATCCAGTATTCTGTGTAACAGATATTCTTATTCATTTAGCCCAGGAGCAGATGGTAAAGAAGGCAAATGTTGCTGTAGAGGGAGAGAATCTTGATCTTCTTATAGCTTCAAAACCAATTAAGGTTGGTAAGGATGATAAGAAGAAGGATCTGGTTAAGAAGCAGGTTCTTGAGATACTTAAGAAGAAATATGATTTCGAAGAAGAGGACTTTATGTCAGCAGAGCTTGAGATAGTTCCTGCCGGTAAGCCTCGTGATATGGGTCTTGATAAGTCAATGATTCTTGCGTATGGTCAGGATGATAAGGTTTGTGCTTATACATCTCTTGTAGCAATGTTAAATGTTAAGAAGCCTGAAAAAACAGCTTGTACACTTCTCGTTGATAAAGAGGAAATAGGTTCAGTTGGTGCAACAGGTATGCAGTCAAAATTCTTTGAGAATTCAGTTGCTGAGATACTTGAACTGGTTGGACTTAGCAGCAACCTTTCGCTTAGAAGATGTCTTCAGAATTCAAGCATGCTGTCCTCTGATGTTAGTGCAGGCTTTGATCCATTATATGCAAATTGTTTCGAGTCAAAGAATGCGGCTTTTCTTGGTAAAGGAATGGTATTCAATAAGTTTACCGGTTCAAGAGGTAAGTCTGGATCAAATGATGCAAATGCTGAATATATTGGAAGAATTCGTGGAATACTCGAAGGAAATGAAGTTCATTATCAGACTGCTGAGCTTGGTAAGGTTGATCTTGGCGGTGGCGGAACTATAGCCTATATACTTTCACTTTATGGTATGGAAGTAGTTGACTGTGGAGTGGCAGTGCTTAATATGCATGCACCATGGGAAGTAACCAGTAAAGCTGATATTTTTGAGACAGAAAAGGGATATGAGGCCTTTCTTAAGGAAGCTTAATATATGTTAAAATCCAGAAGAATAATATATATACTTAGCCTAATATTGGTATGCCTGACGGCATACCTTTTTGGCGTTCCTCTTAATGCAGCTGAGGAATCTTCTGTGGATTATAATGAAACTGTGTATAATCAGGATAATGGTCTCGGAAGCACTGAGGTTAATTGTCTGTATCAGACAAAATCCGGTTATATGTGGATAGGTACAGATGGTGGTCTGTACAGATATAACGGTAGCGAGTTCAGACTGTTCAATCTATGGAATACTGACAAGGCAGACGTTTACTACATAAATAATCTGTTCCAGGATTCCACAGGTTCTCTTTGGGTTGCTACAAATAATTATGGACTATTTAGAATAACAGGAAATGATATATACCATTTCTCTGATGCTTATTATAGCGGAGTTAAATGTGTAAATGATGTATGTGAGGCAGCGAATGGAACTATCTATATAGCCACAGCCTACGGTGTTTATACTGTTTCCGATGATAATAATAGTCTTGTTAGAATTGAAGAGCTTGCAAAGCATAACATCAAAGGAATAACAAGTGCAGACAATAAGATATACGGAATATATGGTGGTAATACCATTTTCAGTATTGATTCTGAATATAATGTCACTGAAAAACCTTCCAGTGACTATACAACAGATGAGCTTTCTACCATATCAAGTGATATGAATGGAAATATATATATTGGTACTATCGGTACTAATCTTCTTAAACTTAAGAGTATAGATTCTGTTGAAGTATGGCAGTCTCTTAGAGACGGTATCAACAG
>CAMKQB010000052.1 GCA_946414825.1 uncultured Lachnospiraceae bacterium | reverse complement strand
TATTGAGTTTAATTTCTTCCTTTGCGGGATAGAAGGAGGTTATTTATGGATAAGAAAGCAATGTACAAGTTGTCTTACGGATTATTTGTCCTAACGACTAAGCTTGGTGATAAGGATAATGGTTGTATAACCAATACTGCTATTCAAGTTACGTCAGAACCAAATAGAATAGCATTTGCAGTGAATAAAGCTAATCTGACTCATGATATGCTTATGGAGTCGAAGGCTTTTAATATCTCAATACTTAGTGAAGAGGCATCTTTTGATGTATTCAAGAGATTTGGTTTTCAGTCTGGTAGAGAGGTAGATAAGTTTGAAGATTACCAGCTAGATAAGGATTATAAGGTGGCAGATAATGGTATAACTTATATTCTAGATGGAACCAATTCTTATATATCAGGAACTGTGTTTGCTAGACTTGATCTTGGAACCCATACACTCTTTATATGCGATGTAACTGATATGGATGTTCTAAGTGATGCACCATCAGCTACATATGAGTATTACCAGACAAGTATCAAGCCAAAACCTCAAGATATCGCGAAGGGGGATACAGTTGGTACCGTTCAGAAGGATGAGACATCTACAGGACAGACGGTATGGAGATGTACTGTATGTGGGTACGAGTATGTAGGTGAAGAGTTACCAGATGATTTCATATGTCCATGGTGCAAGCATCCTGCTTCGGATTTTGAAAAGGTAGTGGAGGATTGAAATGAAGGCTAACAGAAGTAGTCGTTCTAAGCATTTAGATTTTATTATTCTAGATATTATATCTATAGTAGTATCCTTCTTTGCAGCTTACTTAATCAGGTTTGATAACTTTCAGAGTGGCTATCAGTTGGATCAATATAGGAATATTGGTATAGCTATACTGATAATCTATCTTTTGCTTCTTCTCTTTAGTCCTGTTCATAGTAAGATACTAAAGAGAGGGTTCTTCAAGGAATTATGGCATGTAATCCTAGCAAATGGTTACATGGCTCTTTTCGTCTTTGGATATCTCTTTGCATTTAAGATTAGTGCAACATATTCTCGTATTGTTATAGGTCTCTTCTTTATAGCAAATATATGTATGATGACATTCCTTAGGACTTTCAGGAAGTATCAGATTAAGTCGGGCTATCGTAATGGTAAGCACGTCAGCAACACTGTCATCATCACATATAGAGATACATTTCTCGAGTTTTTCAAAACCTTAGATAAGAATAACACCGGCTTTTATAACTATGTAGGGGTAGTTCTCTTGGATGATGAAAGTGAATATGATGATGAAATAAGCTGGCTCCTGAAAGACCGTGACATTGAAGAAGTAAGTCGTGTGAAGGTCTTAGAATTCGTCAAGGAGCACGCTGTTAATGATGCATTCATTATGGCAAAGTCTTACTACAATAAGAAAATGGTGGATGATTTCCTGGCAATGGGTGTAACGGTATACTTTGGTCTCAATATGGAGCTTGGTGCCATTACTAATGCCAGCGTAGAGAACGTAGGCGACTACACTCTGGTTACCTCTTCTATCAGTACAGGTACATCAGGGGAGCTTTTTGTTAAGAGACTCTTTGATATAATAGTGGGGCTCATAGGAACTATTTTTACAGGGATCCTCTATATATTCGTGGCCCCTATTATCAAGATACAGTCGCCAGGTCCTGCTTTCTTCGCCCAGGAGAGAATGGGAAAGAACGGTAAGGTATTTAAGATGTATAAGTTCCGATCCATGTACATGGATGCGGAGGAACGTAAGGCTGAGCTGATGGAGCAGAACCAGATGCAGGGACTTATGTTCAAGATGGATGATGATCCTCGTATTACTCCTGTAGGTAAGTTCATCCGTAAAACTAGTATAGATGAATTCCCTCAGTTCTGGAATATTCTTAAGGGGGATATGTCCTTCGTGGGTACAAGGCCACCTACAAAGGATGAATACATGCAGTATGACATGCATCACCTGAGCCGCCTAGCGATTAAGCCAGGGCTGACAGGTATGTGGCAGGTATCAGGTAGATCAGAAATTACAGATTTCGAGGAAGTGGTTAGGCTCGATAATGAATATATCCGTAACTTTTCTTTATGGATGGATATTAAGATAATACTGAAAACTTTCGGTGCAGTACTGGGTCAGAAAGGGTCAGTATAAAAGAAAGAAGATAAATAATGAATAAAAGGGAGATAGTATTTAGAGTCCTAAGTGTGATTTTTTATATTTATGCTATTGGTCAAATTATTTTAGGTCTTATTTGGATAGTTAAGAATTATAATTCTGTGCCGGGATTTGGTGATACTACTGAGTATTATAATTTGAGTATGACACTTAAGGTAGATGAATATAGGACAGTACTCTATCCGTTTATAATTAAGTGCGCTCGCTTCATGGAAAGAGTGGTAGGATTATCCTATTACCATTATGTATATTTTGGACAGCTAATCTTGTCACTGTTTAGTATAGCCTATTCATGGAATTACATATATAGAAAAGTACTTAATAAAAGGGACCTGGTTAGAGAAATTATTATAATTCTTTTCTTATTCACTATACCAATGGTGAGTTTTCATAACCTATGTATATTGCCGGATTCTATAGCTACCTCTTTTTTATTAGTTGCAATGACAGAATTGATTCGGATTAGTAGAGAAGACTTTTCGTGGAGGAACTCTATCCTTTTTTTTGTGGCTATTATCTTTTCTTTTATGATCAGGGCGGACAGAATTTTTTCTTGTAGTATACTGGTGGTGGGTTATTGCATTATTAACCTTATTAGGACAAAGGCTTATAAAAAGTATCTGACAGTTTTTATCTGTCTGTTGATTGCTGTGTTCATCAATTTAGGAATTAATAGTTATACTCAAACCAAGGGACTCTATGGTAGAGTTGAAACTAATTTACCATTTATTCTACTTGATAGAGTGGTTTTTCCACATATGGTAGAGAATTATGATTATTTCTCTCAGGAAATTAAGGATAATATATCTATAGAGGACGCAACAATATTTGATTCTCATAACAATAATGTCTTTTACTATCTAGCGCCAATGTTACAGGAAAAGGTGGGGGAGGAAAAGGCAGAGGCTATGTGCATTGAGATGGCCAAGGTGGTATGGAAACATGATAAGAAGGCTGTAATTTGTGAAATTCTAGATAAGTTTAAATTGATGTACTTCTTTCCAATATATGAATATAGTGCTGTTAATGGAAAGTTGTCATCAAATGCCGGCTGGATAATATATAATTTTTCAGTTAATGATGCATGGCTTACTAATACCTATATGAAATACTATGCATTAGGTTATGGTTACGTTATTTTTATTCTTACTTTTATTATATTGATTGCAGGATTTTTTAATCGCAAGATTAAAACTGGGAATATTGATGTGTTAAAGGCTATGGCATTATACTTTATACTTTTATTTGTTATTGTTGCCTGGTTTTCTCTAGGAGATGGAGATGCGGCTAATCATAGATATGTACTTTTGGGATATATATCCTGGGCAATGTTGTCAGTCGGTATATGTACTAAAGTGTTTGAGAAAGATAGTGAGGTTGAAGTGAATGAATGATGATATTGTAGTTGTTATTCCGGCATATAATCCCGATGAGAAGTTTGTAAAGTTCGCTAAAGAGTTATTTGAATCCGGATATAATAAAATACTGGTTCTAAATGACGGAAGTAGGGAAGATACTTATCAGTTTTTTAGAGAAGCCATAAAGGTGTCTAAGTGTAAAGTGGTATCTCACAAGAGAAATAGGGGCCAAGGTCGAGCTTTTAAAACTGCACTAAGTTACTATTTAAATAACTATCAGGAAGATACTATAGGTGTAGTCGAATGCGATTGCGATGGACAGCATACAGTTCGCGATGTTGATAAATGTGCAGAACTATTACGTCGTAATCAGGACTGTTTTATACTAGGCGAGAGACAGTTTGATGATAAGTCGATCCCACTTAGAAGTAGATTTGGAAATAAGATGACAGCGCTTGTGTTTAAGCTGTTTTGCCGATTAGATATAGATGACACTCAAACAGGCCTTAAGGGAATACCTAAAAGGTATGTTTCAAGGTTTATTGATATCGAAGGGGAAAGATTTGAATATGCCAGTAGTGTATTGATAGCAACAAAGAAGAATAAGATACCTATAGTGAAGTTCCCTATAGAGACAATTTATATAAATGATAATGAGACATCGCATTTTCGACCTGTTAAAGATTCAATTATTATCTATGGTTTGATCATTAGGAGTTTGTTTAAGAGATGAAAACTGAAGTGATACGTATACTAAAGTATTTGTTTTCTTCCCTAAGTGCATTTGTTATTGATATATGTGTATTTCAATTAATGGTGCTACTTCTAAAGGAATATAGTGGATACTATATATTTATCTCGACTTTCATTTCAAGAGTAATATCTTCGATATATTCTTTTACAATAAATAAGAAATTAGTTTTTAAAGATAAAGGAAGTACTCGGAAATCATTTGTAAAATTTGTTATATTATGTGTTATACAGATGTGTTTGTCGGCGACTTTGGTCAATGGTATATATGGATTGATCCAAGTGAATGAGAGTTTAATAAAGATATGTGTGGACTCAGTATTGTTTGTCTTTAGTTATTTGGCTCAGAGGTATGTGGTGTTTATAGCAAAGGATGGATGATAGTTAGTTTGAAGAAACATATTTTTATAATAAATGTGAAATGATTGGTGATATTGTATGAAGGATAAAATTAGCGGATTTGATGGTCTTAGGGTGTATGCTATAACCATGATATTGGCATGTCATAATGGGTTTTTGGCAAATACCTCCGGGGGGATAGGGAATAAGATTTTCTTTTCCTTAAGTGGATTTCTTGTATATTATTCCCTGATTAATATGAAGGGGATAAAAGATGTAATCTATTACTATTATAAACGTTTTCTGAGAATAGTTCGTCTATTTTGGACAGTTATCATGATTGTGTGGAGAATGCTTCCTGGTTTTTTTAGTTTTAGTGATATGGATTCTCCCAATAGTTTGATCCTTAATTTACTATTTTTAAACAATTATGGTCATTTATGGTTTATGCAGCATCTTATGCTAATGTATCTAATTGCGCCATTGTTGATTCTGATGCACAACTTTATTAAGGGGGCTCTTAATAAACTAGGTCTTTCTGAAATTATATCAGGTTATATTAATGGTGCATTCTTTATGGGGTTGGGTGTTTTAGAAAAATCATTTTTGACACCTGATGTTTTTTCTATGTCAGGAGAAGGAACACATAGGCAATTTCAAATATGGATGTTTTTGATTGGATTTGGTAGTGCTATAATTGGAGAAACGTTGAAAAAAGTTTCATTTATTAATGAACATGATGGATTCTTTAAAATTGTTACAAATATTTATGTTTTTCTATTTATTTTGATTCTTACTATTAGTGTTATTCCGAGTATACATGATGCAGGAAAACTTATGATACTAAGAAGTGAATATCTTAGAACTATACTTAGTTGTATAATATATGTAATGTTTGTATTAATTGGTGATACTTTTATCGCTAAGGTTTTAGACAATCCAATATTTTTAAAACTATCAGAGTTATCTTTTGGAATATATATATGGCATTTTTTCTTTCTTCCATATTTTAGGACAGGAAATTTATTTCATGATTTTATAGTTAATTATTTTGTAAGTGTTTGTTTTGCTCTATTTACTTATCTCGTGATTGAGAAATGGGCTATTGGATTAATTAAAAATAGTGTTAATAAGTATATTGAAAGGAAAAATGAAGAAACTGTATATTACTGCAGATAAATCTAGTATAGTTGCCTTATCGGAATGTATATGAAGTATATTCTTTAGTGTATGTAAATTATTATAAAAATATTTTTAGGTGAGACTTAGTTTTATACAAGAAGATGTAATTCATAGGGGGATAATAAAATGACAGAAGCGGAAATGATAAAAATGATAGATACTATAGCGAATAGTGAAAATACGATTGCAAAAGCAACGAATGTATTAAGTATGTTGTTTCCATATGTTGGAGTGAGAAAAAAGGCGGTTAATGTATATATAAAAGAAATAGAAGAGTCTAATTTGCCATTAGAAACAAAAATTATTATGATTCTAAATATGAAGAAGTATTTCAAAAGAATCAAAAATCAAAGTGAGATAGCTGAAATAGCTTTTAATAATGCAAAAGCAAATACTGACTTCTCTGAAAACTCAGGTGTCAATGAGGAATGGTTTGAGAGGTTTATGGAATCGGCGGGATTTGTAAGTGCAAAAGAAGTCCAAATAATATGGGGTAAAATACTTTCGAAAGAATTTGAAAAACCAGGTTGTACTCCTCCGAATATGATCAGGATACTATCTGAAATTACCCCAGGTCTCGCAAGGTCATTTAGTATGTTGTGTAGTATGTCTGTGGATATTTTTTTCACTGACAATAAGGATTCTTTAATAGAGGTGACACAAGAAGTAATTGTTCCATATTATACAAATAGTGATAGATTTATTGAGTTAGGAATTGGATTTGAAGTTCTTAGTGAATTAGAGACGTTGGGGGTGATTAAATTTGATTCGGTTGGTGGATATGTTTTTACAGATTTAAACGATAAAAAAATATATATTAAAGTTGGAGATAATGTTGCATTATTAGAAGGCGAAAATGATAAAGAGATTCCGTGTGGAAATGTAATGCTAACTTCTGTTGGAAAGGTTTTAAGAACTATCATAGAACCAGTGATTATAGATGGATACTATGATATGTTATCAAGTTTTTATATAAGCAAGAGCGTTAAAATGACATTAAATAAAGAATTTAGTGGATTAATTGGGTTGCGTGATGAAACTGATGATGTTGAGTAGAATTATGGGTGTCATCAAAAACTAAGAGTTTATTCTAAATAAATAATAAAAGGGGATTAGTCGGAAAATAAATGTGTGTGATAGAGAGAAGACCCCGAAGTAAGATGTTTGGAGTCTACTTATTTTGGTTTATTATTGAAAATAAATAGAAGTGGTTTTCCTTGTGAAAGCCACTTCTATTTGTTATTATTAACAAAGAATTTAATTTACGTCTTTATATTTTACGAGGAGGGGTGACTTATGGACAAGAAGGCAATGTATAAGCTGTCTTACGGACTATTTGTCCTAACGACTAAGCTTGGGGATAAAGATAATGGTTGTATAACCAACACAGCTATTCAGGTTACATCTGAACCTAACAGGATAGCGTTTGCTGTAAATAAAGCAAATCTGACTCATGATATGTTAATGGAGACAAAGGTTTTCAATATATCTATTCTTAGTGAAGAGGCTTCTTTTGATGTATTCAAGAGATTTGGCTTCCAGTCTGGTAGAGAGGTTGATAAGTTTGACGGATATCAGCTGGATAAGGATTATAAGGTGGCAGATAATGGTATAACTTATATTCTAGATGGAACCAATTCTTATATATCAGGAACTGTGTTTGCTAGACTTGATCTTGGAACCCATATACTCTTTATCTGTGATGTGACAGATATGGATGTATTATCAGATACTCCATCAGCCACATATGATTATTATCAGTCTAACATCAAGCCTAAGCCACAGGATATCGCAAAGGGTGACGTTGTTGGTACAGTCCAAAAGGATGAGGATTCTGCTGGTAAAACCATATGGAGATGTACTGTCTGTGGATATGAATGGGAAGGCGAAGAGCTTCCTGATGATTTCATATGTCCATGGTGCAAGCATCCTAAGTCAGACTTTGAGAAGATAACCAAATAATCATTGGTATACAGCTCTATATTATTCTATACGATACGTAGGTAGGGGGAGAATGCTTACAAGGCCTGGAGAGATATGTAAATGCTTTCATACGAAGAAATAAATGAAATAAAAAAGAATATAGATGACGCTGATATTGTTTCGTTCGACGTGTTTAACACATTGATTAGAAGAGTGGTGAATAAACCTGAAGATATCTATGTGTTAGCAGGTCGTCGTTTTGGTATATATGGGTTTGAAAAAAAACGTGCTGAGGGGCAAATAAAAGCTGATGAAATAGCCAGATCTAAGGGTTTTCCTCACGCGGATATAGATGGTATATATGAGTATCTTAGGAGTGAAGGCAACACTGTTGATTGGAATGCTGTAAAGGATTATGAGATAGAACTTGAACAGGAATCTGTTATATGTAATCTAGAAATATTCGAACTGTATAAGTATGCTATCAATCAGAATAAACGAGTGATAGCCGTTAGTGATATGTATCTTCATCGAGAACATATCTTTTTTATGTTGCAGAAGTGTGGATATACTGATATCACTGAGCTTTTTGTGTCCTATGAAGATAAGGCTACTAAGTTCAGGGGCGACTTATATGAATATGTTGCTCAGAAGCTTGACGTTAGACCTGAGATGATTCTCCATATAGGAGATAATAGAGAATCAGACTACGATAATGCTAGATCAAAGGGATGGAGAGCATATCATTATGTAGTACCTAACTTTGATGAAGAGAAGAAATATATGCTGGCAACAGAGGTGGACTATGGTGTGCCTGAGTCACTCCTAAAGGGTGACTTCTGGTACGATCTAGGAGTATATGCTGGCGGTCCGCTATATATGGGAATATATAATTGGATTAAGAAGGAACTTTCTAATGATAATAAGAAAGTTTTCTTTATAGCAAGAGATGGTTATAACCTATATGAGATGATGAAGGACGAGTTAGGTGATAGGGCAAAGTATCTATCTGTATCACGTAGGTCAATGATGTATGCAGGAATAACAGATATTGATGATAGAACTCTTAACTTGATTCCTCCATTTACTTTTGGTCAGACACTGAGTGAAATAATAGATTTTTATGATTTGCCAGTGATATTCAAGGATAGAGTTAGGGATGCTGGGTTTGAGTCCGTAGATGATACTATTGCCGAGATTGGTGATATAGTGAAGTTTAGAGAACTATATACATTATGTAAGGATGAATTCCTTGACTTTTGTAAGAGTGAAAGAGAAGAAATATTAAAGTATTTTGAATCACAGGGGCTCTTTGAACCAGAGGTCTATGCTTTTGATTGTGGTTGGAATGGAAGCTCTCAGTTCTTGCTTGATAGGATAATTGAAGCGTCTGGAAGAGATACTCGAGTTCATTTTTTCTACATTGGTATATTTGATACGGAGAAAAGTAGAGCTCAGCTTTCGGGTAAAAAATATGATACCTTCCTCTTTGATCATAGTACAAATTATTCAGTTCAGGAGTCTGTTAAGCAGGCTGTTGCTGTTTTTGAACTGTTCTTTGGTGCGCCTAGTGGTATGACTATTAAATATAAGGGTGGCATGCCAGTTATAGGAGACGAGGGCGTAGATTCAGAGATAAAGAATAAACTTTGTCAGGGAATATGTGACTTTGTTAATAGAGCTAAGAACTTCGTAGAAATTTCGAAGCTAGATTATACTCCTGAGGTGTCTCTTGCTCCAATCCTTCGGCTGATAGAAAATCCAACTATAGAAGAGGCGAAGACTATAGGTGAACTAGAGAATCCAGATGATTTTGCTAAGAAAACTGACATTAAGAAATACTTCGCTTTTGCAAATGAGGAGGATTATGATAAGAATCATAATCTTGAGATATACTGGCTTCAAGGTTTTATGAAAAGACCAGATATAGATGCTTCTTTTAAGAGGCGAGTGGCGATAGACCGAGGATATGAACTACCTGAACAAGATGAGAATACCAATATCGATAGGGATGAACAATACTACGATTGGATAAAGAAACATGAGAAGATAGATAGATTTGCAAGGTTATCCTATAAGCCGAAGTTCTCTATAGTTATCCCTGTATACAATGTTGAGGAAGAGCTACTTACTGAATGTATAGAATCGATAACAGAGCAGAGCTATAAGAATTGGGAACTGATCTTAGTGGATGATGCATCTACGTGGAAGTCGGTAAAGGCTGTTCTGAGTAAGTATGAAAATAAAAAGAATATAAAAGTAATATATAGAAAAGAGAATGGAAATATATCTATAGCTACAAATGACGGAATAGACGTGGCTAGTGGTGATTATATAGTCTTTGCTGATTGTGATGATGTAATAGCAAAGAATGCATTACTCGAGTTTGCTAGGTTATTAAATAAGAATCCTGATTATGATTTTATATATAGTGATGAGGATAAACTGACAGAGGATGGAAGTCTCAGGCATTCGCCTTTCTTTAAGCCGGATTGGTCACCGGATACTTTTATGTCCATAATGTATACTAATCATCTGGCGACATATAGAACAAAGCTGGTTAAGAAGACAGGAGGACTCAGGACAGAGTTTAATGGTGCTCAGGACTATGATTTCACCTTTAGATTTATGGAATTGTCTTCAAATGATAGAGTTGGACATGTTTCTAAGATTTTATATCATTGGAGAGAACGAAAAGGCTCTATAGCTACAGGTATGGCTGCTAAGCCTCAGGCCCTAGAGGCTATGAAGAGACTAAAAGAAGAGGCTTTGACTAGAAGAGGTCTTGCAGGAGAGGTTAGGTATATCAGTGATGTAAATCAATATAGAGTTATATATAAGGATGTTACCAATCCTCTTGTAAGTATAATTATTCCATCCAAAGACAACTTCGATATGTTACGTATATGTATTGAATCAATCAGGGAACATACATCATATACTAATTATGAAATGATAGTTGTTGACAATGGGAGCGAGGAAGGTGTAAAGAAACAGATAGAAAGTTTCTTAAGTTCAGAAGGCATAACTTACATATATGATAAGATGGACTTTAATTTCTCCAAGATGTGCAACATAGGAGTTGAAAAGTCTAGTGGTGAATATATAGTTCTTTTGAATGATGATATAGAGATATTCCAGAAGGATTGGCTTGATATCATGTTAGGACAGGCCAGCCTAGATTATGTTGGTGCTGTAGGTGCGAAGCTGCTATATCCTAATTCCAATAAGATACAGCATATAGGTGTTACTAATCTGTATATTGGTCCATCCCATAATGAGATGGGTTGCAGTGATGATAAGATATACTATTTTGGTAGAAATAGGGTAAACTATAATTATCTGGCTGTTACAGGTGCATGTCTTCTTGTGAAAAAGAGCAAGTATGAAGAAGTGGGTATGCTGGACGAGAATCTGGCTGTTGCATATAATGATGTTGATCTATGCTTCTCGCTATATGAGAAGGGATACTATAATGTTGTGCGTAGTGATGTGGCTATGTATCACCATGAATCTGTTAGTAGAGGCGATGATATAACCATAGAGAAGAGAAAAAGACTATTAAATGAGGCGAGAATTCTCTATACTAAGCATCCTGGTCTAGAATATAAAGACCCGTTCTATAACGTAAATCTTACTAAGTATAAGAGTGACTATTCGCTAGATGTAGAAGAGAAGACGGTATATTCTGCATATCCTGACAATATTTATAAGAAGTATAACTATGCTCTCGAAGGAAACGTAGATGAAATCAATGAAACAACAGGTGTTTTCTTTATAAGAGGATGGTTTATCTCATCTGATAAATATGAAAGACTGTTTACAAGATACATGGTACTAGAAAGTCAGGATGATGGTAGAATAGTAAAGATAAAACTTAATCGAAGAGAGAGAAAAGATATTGCTGATGTTTATGGTGAATCCAAAAGGATGTGTGGATTTGATATAAGCTTTTCGAGAGAAATCCTCGGAAAAGGCTATGATAATTATACTATTAATTTCTACACAAAGGATAGATTTGGACTCATGAAGAGATATCTAAATATGGGTAAAAGACTTGGAGTATAGGTATTTTATGATAGATGGAGACCGGTTATGAAAAAGGTGTTATATACAAAGTATAATTCATTCAGAAAAAAAGAATATCAGATAAAAACCACTCTATATGAAGAAAATGAGAAAAAGTATGTGAGTAAAAAGGCTTTAAACAAAGAAACGGTAAGTCATATAGAGCGTATATATTCTAATAGCGAAGTGCTAAGAAAACTGTATAATTCTGTAGAGATTTTGCCATGTAAATTGGATGGGGATGAACTTATATTTGATTTTGTCCAAGGGAAGACTTTGCTAGACGAAATCAGTTATGATTTTAAGGATATAGATGAATTAGTATCTGTTATAAATGAGAAGTTAGGTATAGTTTTTGACATAGATGATAGGTATATTTGTAAATTCGAATTATCTGAGAAATTTTCTGATGTTTTTCCTGAGTGTATTCCGGATGCAGTAGATGCATATAGTGTATCTAATCTTGATTCAAATTTAGATAACTTTATTATAAATGATAAAAAATTTTATTGTATTGATTATGAATGGGTGGCTGATTTTGATATCCCAATAGATTATTTGAAATATAGGGTATTGTTATATTTTTATATTAGCAGAAGACCATACCTCGAAAAGGTAATTGGATTAAATGATTTTATTGAACGATTTGGAATATCAGAAGATAGTCAGGCACTTTATTTTAGGATGGAGCATTGCTTTCAATTATATGTAACTAAATCTAATAATGATTTGCTTTTTCCGGTAAGCTTTTATAAAAAATCTACGTCTCTAATAGAGATGATGAATGCGTTTGAGGAAAATAAAGTGCTAAGGAATAAGAGCGAGCAGATTGAATCGGAATTAAAAAGCCAACGAGCACTTATTGACAGCCAGAATAGACGAATTGAAGAGATGAGAAGGTCTGTGAAGAATCCAATTTATGGAATAAGACGATTGGTAAGAAATAGAATGAATAAAAAATGAGTTGTGGGAATATGAAAAAGTTTCTGAAGATATTTGCAAAAGTACTTATATGGATACTACTTGTATTTTCGGTATTCATGTTTTTTTCGATTATGTGGATGCTGCGTATATGGGCTGATCTAAGCATAGAAGAGTTGATTTTTCACTTGAAGGCTCCGCTTTCGGGGGCTGACTATCATTTTTACCTAAGCTATCTGCGCAGAAGTGGTAGTTTTATAGTACTTTCGATAATTGTCTGTATTGTGTTAATAAGACTTCTAAAACAGCATAAGAAGCTTGTTTATTTTGGATATGCGTTTGCCTCCTTGGTTCTTTTGATTATTACTTTTATAATGTTTGATAAGAGGATGGGGTTAGTGTCATATGCCAAGGCGTATATGATGCCATCTAGTTTTATAGAGGATAACTATATGTCCCCTGATGATTTGGATATTGAGTTTCCGGATATGAAGAAGAATCTCATATACATATATCTAGAATCAATGGAAATGACATATACAGATTCATCAAACGGAGGAGCTTTCAAAGAGAATATAATTCCTGAGCTGGTTGACCTATCTAGAGAAGGTGAAGATTTCTCTGGTGACTCCCCTTTCATAAATGGCGCTATTTCTTTATATGGCTCTGAATGGACTATGGGGGCTATGTTTGCACAGTCCACGGGGCTTCCCCTTAAAACTGGTGGGGTCAATGGGAATTATATATCTTCTCAGAATGAAATGTATCCTTCTGTTAAGGGACTTGGAGATATCCTGGAGGATAATGGATATACCAATGAATTACTTATTGGTTCGAATGCAACGTTTGGCGGAAGAGACACCTTCTTCAAGGGGCATGGTAATTATATATTGGCAGATCATCCTTATGCTATAGAAAATGGTTGGATTCCAGCAGACTATAACGTCTTTTGGGGCTATGAGGATGAAAAGCTCTTTGAGTTCGCCAGAAATGAAGCCGCTAGACTTAGCAAAGAGGATAAACCTTTCAATCTGACTATGCTCACTGTGGACACACATTTTGAGGATGGCTATAAATGCCGATTATGCGAAGATAAGTATAATAACGGAGATATGTATTCCAATGTAATGGCATGTTCAAGTAAGCAGGTTAGTGGGTTTGTTGACTGGCTAAAAGAACAGGATTTCTATGATGATACTGTTATAGTGCTAGTAGGCGATCATCCTACTATGGATTCAGATTTTTGTAAGGATGTTCCGGCAGATTATCAGAGAAGGGTAGTGACAACCATTCTTAATTCTGACCTAAAAAGCAATAGAAATGATTGTAGGTCTTATTCAACTATGGATATGTTCCCTACAACTCTTGCGGCGATGGGAGTGACTATTCCTGGAGATAGACTAGGACTTGGGGTGAATCTATACTCTGATCAAAATACCCTTATAGAGGAGTATGGACGAGATTATTGTAATAAAGAGATGGTCAGAAAGTCCGATTTTATGAATTCCCTTAACAAGATAGAATTCAATGAAGAACTTATTGCTTGGATCTATAGAGATTCTAGAATAGATATGATAAGCAATGATGATGGTGTTGAAGTAAGATTATGGACGGATACTGTATTTAATAAAATAGATGAGTTTGACCATTTGGAGGCGGACGTGGTTGATGATTCTACTCAGGTCTCAGATACTATAAATGTAGGTTATTATTACAAAGAAGGCTATTATAGCACAGGATTCTTTACTGGATATAATCCGGATAGTATAACTGTGAATGTATATCTAGTTGATACTAATGGTGAGAGATATTTAGTTGTAAGTTATTAGAAGGAGACTGTTGATATGAAAATATCTGTTATTATACCTATGTATAATCCTGGCAAGGAAATAGTCAGATGTTTCAAGAGTTTGGAGAATCAGACTTTTACGGATTACGAGCTGATATTAATAGATGACGGTTCTAAGGACTCTGCATATAAGGCTGTTGAAAAATATATAGATGGAAGTTCTTTGAAAACTAAGACTAGATTAGTTCGCCAGGAGAATGCGGGAGTCGCCCTAACTCGTAATCGTGGTATAGAGATGGCTGAAGGAGACTATTTAGCATTTATAGATCAGGATGATTTCGTAGCGAAGGATTATCTAGAGAATCTATATAAAGCTGCAACAGATGTTAGTGGAGAGGAGGATTCTCCAATAGATATAGTTGTCAGTGGATATGAGCGAGTTCGCAGTGATGGAAGAATCATTCTAAAGCGCGATATTAAGGATGCTCCGTGGACGAAGTATACTATGATAACCCCTTGGGCGCATCTATATAGGCGTGAGTTTATAGTTGATAATAATATTAGATTTCTTGATACTAAAATAGGAGAAGATGTTTATTTCAATCTTCCGGCCTATACTTATACTGATAGCATTGTAATATTAAAGGATCGAGGCTATAAGTGGTTTTATAACGAGAAGTCTGTATCCAATGTAAGTCATAAAACTCTTGATAGTAAGCTTGATGTTCTTTTTCTTCTTGATAGCGTGTATGATAAGCTGTCGCAGGTGGATGCTAACGATTCTGAAGAAATGCAGTACTATTATATGCGATTTGTATGCTGGTTTATGTTATATGCTACTAGAGGAAGTAAGAGAGAGAATATAGTTGATGCATATGAGAAGGTATTCGGATGGCTGAGAAGTAAATATCCGAATTATAGAAAGAGTAGATATAGAGGCTTTAGAATGCCTAATGGAGAAGAGATAAGCTTCCACAAGTATGTTGCTGTATTCTATCTACTAGAGCGAATGCATCTGCTACTTTTTGTTCTGAAACTATTTGGCAAATAAAATATTTAAATTACAGAAATCTGTGATAAAGAAGAGATGTATATGAAAAATAAAGTGCTAATTATAAGTCCATATTTTGCTCCAGAGAATTCTACAGCATCTGTAAGATTTACTAAGATTACGAAATATCTACAACAGATGGGTTATGATGTTACGGTTATATGTTCTCAGATGGAAGCAGAACTTCGAGTGGATAAAACTCTTGAAGAGGATCTGCCTAAAATAGATAAGGTTATAAGGATTAGATATCCAGAGCTTTTATACTATAAGGTTAAGTCTAAGGTTGGACTAGAAGGGCGGAAGAAAAAGGGTGCGGAAAATGCTTCGGCACCAAAAGAATCAAATAAGAAACAAGGTAAACAACCTAATCCTAGTTCACTGAACCTCCTTTACAACAATTATTGTAATCACTTGTTAGCTCAAAAAATAATTAGATATATCAAGGCTAAAAATATAGAGTTTGATACTCTAATTACGACATATTCACCTATAGCTGGTCATATGGTTGGTCAGTATTTCAAGAAGAGAAATAAGGACTTGGTATGGATAGCCGATTTTAGAGATCCACTGACATCGCTTCATTTCAAGAGCTTTGCGTGTCGTTTCCTTCAGAGACAGGGCGTCGGTCTGGTTAAGTCTGCTGATTATATAACAACAGTATCCAAGGGATGCGTAAAGGATATATATCACGAGGCTATAGTTTATGGCATTAACCTGAAGGATAAACTGAAGGTTATAACCAATGGCTTTGATCCAAAAGATCGAGAGGCTCTGGTTTCGTGCGCTCCTCGAAAGGATAAGCTTGTAATAACATATTGCGGTTCGCTTTATACGATTAATGGCGTTCTAAAAAGTGATATCAAACCACTTTTTAGAGCAATCAATCACCTGATTAATGATGGCAGTATATTAAAGGACAAAATAGAGATTAACTATGCAGGAGGCGCGTCCGATCAGTTTATAGGCTATGCGGCAGAATTTGGTCTTGAAGATATAACTATTTCCAAAGGAGTTATAAGTAGGGATGAATCACTTATGCTCCAGAGACAAAGTGATATAATTGTTGTTGCTGTTTGGAATGACAAAACTGCAAAAGGCATAATCTCAGGTAAGTTCTATGAGACATTACTTGTAGAACGAAATGCTCTATGTATCATTACAGGTGATTGCGGTGATAGCGAACTGGCTTCTATGGTAAGAGACATAGACTGTGGCTTTGCTTATGAGGAAGTAAACAGTGACGATAGTAGGCTTCCTGAATTAGAAGAATGGCTTCTGAATATGTATGAGCAAAAGGAACTTAGTGGTGAGACTAAGTATCTGGCAAATGAAAAGGCAGATAAGTATTCTCATCCAAATCTTGCTAGAAGGTTTGCTTCCCTATTCAAGAATGAAAGAATAACAAGTCAAGATAAGAATGTTGATCATAGAGAAAAAGTTCTGTGTATTAATGCCATGGCAGCTACTGAAAAAACACCTAATGGTGGAATTTTTGTAACTAAGAGAGTACAGGCTTTAAAAAGCTTAGGCGTTGATGTTTTGCCCGTGGCAGTATCTTTTAGCTATACACCATTGCTTAAGAAAGCACTGACGTTGATTAAGTATAATATCCGTGATGATATAAAAGGACATCAGGAAGATATAAAGTATAAGAAGATACTAATAAAGCTTAATTCTATATCTATGTTTATGTGCGTTGCGTTCCCTGGTGCTTATTCATTATTAGAGGGAAGCCTCGAGAATAAATTGGCAAAGCAGAGAGTTGATATTATCCATCTTCATTGGCTTTGGCCATGGGGCATGATAATCAGAAAATACGCAAAGAAGCATTCTATACCATACGTGATTACTTGTCATGGTAGTGAAGTTGCCATAGGAATGAAGAATCCTCGGTTAAGAAGGCACTATGTTAGAATTCTTGAGGATGCTTCATCAGTTGAATTTGTAAGTGAAGCGTTGAGAGACACAGCTAAAAAGTTGGGATATTCTGGAAGAAATGCTGTAGTAATTAATAATGGTATAGATACTAAAAGCTTTCATTTAGATCGTTCCAACGAAAATAAGAGTAAGAAGGTTGTGGGATTTGTGGGTAATCTAATTCCTGTCAAGGGGGCGGACAGACTTCCGGCTATCTTTAAATGTGTATCGGAAAGGTATGATGGACCGTTAGACTTTGTGATAGTTGGTGATGGATACCTTAGGCATGAGTTGGAAATAGGTATAAACGATAATCGAGTGAACTTTACGGGGGTTTTACGTCCGCAGGAAGTTGCGACTGAATATAACAAGATGGATGTTTTAGTTATGCCTAGTAGATCGGAAGGGTATCCTTGTGTTGTTAAGGAAGCTCAGTCATGCGGCGTAATTGTCGTTGCAAATGATGTTGGTGGCGTAAAAGAAGCTGTAGGCAAGTATGGAACAGTTGTTAGTTCAGATAATGAAGAGGAACTTATAAATAAATTATCAGATTCTATAATAAGTGTATTAAATGGTCAAACAGATATTGATATATCTGAAATGGTAACGTCGGCGAGCGAGTGTTCTTGGGAGAATAAAGCTGTAGAAACACTTGATATATATAAAAAGCTTTAGCGTATCGATTATGAGGGAAAGAGGATATTATGGGTGACTTTTTTGTGCATTCATCTAGCTTTGTGGATGATAATGTAACTATAGGTGATAATACAAAAATATGGCACTTCTGTCATATACAGAAAGGTGCTATAATAGGTGAGAATTGTTCACTTGGACAGAATGTGAACGTCTCCAATAATGTTAAGATTGGAAATGGAGTAAAGATACAGAATAATGTCTCAGTTTACGAAGGTGTGGAACTGGAGGATTATGTATTCTGTGGACCATCTATGGTTTTTACAAATGACCTTA
>CAMKQB010000051.1 GCA_946414825.1 uncultured Lachnospiraceae bacterium | reverse complement strand
GAAATGTATCGATTACGAAAACCTAAGTTTTCATAGATCATTTGACACTATCATAGTGTAATGTAAAACTTAATTATGAATTAATAAGAATAGTCGCTGCCAGCTCCGGATCTATGTTATATCTGGCATCCTTTATAGAAACAACAAGATTCTTCTTCTTGTCAACGACTGTTATCTTCTCACCACTGTAGCAACCTAATGAAAAAAGAAAGCCTTCCATTTCATCGTCACCATCAGTATTTACATCAGCTATGATGTATTCCTTGCCTAACTCTGCGTCATTTAAATTCATGTTTTTACCCCTTTGAAATGTTTGTCATTAGATTTATTTATATTATATTAGATATAACTAATCCGCATTAGTTATAACATAGTAATATTAAAAATTCAAGAATATTTTTAAATATATTTTATATTAATAAGTTAAAACTAACTATTTAGCAGATATTTTGCCATATTTCTTGTTACAACACACAAAAATATACCACCCTGTCTAGGACCGAGTGGTATACTTTGTTTTCATTTTACTATAACCATAGTTGGTAATTAAAATCAGATATATAAATTAGTTATAATGGCATTAAGCCTCTGTAAAGAGAGGTGTTGAGTAATATCTGTCGCCACTATCCGGAAGAAGTGCAACTATTACCTTACCCTTGTTCTCCGGCTTCTTAGCAAGAGTGATAGCTCCGAAGAGAGCTGCTCCTGAAGATATACCAACAGATATACCCTCTTTTGCCGCAAGAAGCTTAGCTGTATCAAAAGCATCCTGATTTGATGCCTTGAATACTTCATCGAATACTTCAGTATTCAGTACATCTGGAACGAATCCTGCACCTATACCCTGAATCTTATGAGCGCCACTTCTACCCTCTGAAAGAACCGGTGAATCCTCTGGCTCCAGGGCAACAACCTTAACATTAGGATTTTGCTCCTTGAGGTACTCTCCTGTACCTGTTACAGTTCCACCTGTACCTACACCAGCTATGAAGATATCTACATTTCCATCTGTATCCTTCCATATCTCCGGACCTGTAGTAGCCTTGTGGATTGCCGGGTTAGCCGGGTTAACAAACTGTCCAGGTATAAAGCTGTTAGGAATCTCTTCTGAAAGCTCCTGAGCCTTCTGAATAGCACCCTTCATACCCTTTGCTCCTTCTGTAAGCACAAGCTCAGCACCATATGCCTTAAGGATATTTCTTCTCTCAACACTCATAGTCTCAGGCATAGTAAGGATGATACGATATCCCTTTGCAGCGGCAATAGCAGCAAGTCCTATACCTGTATTTCCTGAGGTAGGCTCAATAATAACTGAATCCGCTTTAAGTATTCCTTTCTCTTCAGCATCTTCAATCATCGCTTTAGCTATACGGTCCTTAACACTACCCGCCGGATTAAAATACTCAAGCTTAACAAGAATTGTAGCCTCCAGGCCTAACTCCTTCTCAATATTTACCACTTCTACAAGTGGGGTGTTACCTATTAATCCAAGTGTTCCCTTGTAAATATTTGCCATAATTATATGACCTGCCTTTCTATTATTATTTGAATTATAATATTTTAATTAATTTAAATTCCTTAGCTATTATATATCTATACTTATACTGCTGCAAATGCATTTTCAAGATCAGCAATGATGTCGTCTATATGCTCTGTTCCGATAGATAGACGGATTGTGCTCTGCTTGATACCCTGATCCAGAAGTTCTTCCTCTGAAAGCTGTGAATGAGTTGTTGATGCCGGGTGAATAACAAGACTCTTAACATCAGCAACATTTGCAAGAAGTGAGAATATCTTAAGGTTATCAATGAATCTCCAAGCCTCTTCCTTTCCACCCTTGATGTCAAATGTGAAGATAGATGCTCCACCGTTAGGGAAATACTTCTTGTACAGCTCATTGTTCGGATGATCTGCCAGAGAAGGATGATTAACCTTCTCTACCTTTGGATGATTGCTGAGGAACTCAACTACCTTCCTGGTATTCTCTGCATGTCTCTCCAGTCTGAGGGAAAGTGTCTCAGTACCCTGAAGAAGAAGGAAGGCATTAAATGGTGAAAGTGTTGCTCCTGTATCTCTTAGAAGAATAGCACGGATATATGTTACAAATGCAGCCGGACCAACTACGTCGTAGAAGGATACACCGTGATAGCTTGGATTTGGAGCTGCGATGTTAGGATATTTTCCGCTCTCCTTCCAGTTGAACTTGCCTGACTCAACTATGACACCACCAAGTGTTGTTCCATGACCACCTATAAACTTTGTAGCAGAATGTACTACTATATCAGCGCCATGCTCGATTGGACGAATGAGGTATGGAGTACCAAATGTGTTATCAACAACTACCGGGATACCATTTGCATGTGCTATCTCAGCAACTGCATCAATATCAGGAATATCACTGTTTGGATTACCAAGTGTCTCAAGGTAAATAGCTCTTGTATCAGCTGTTATAGCTGCCTTAACTTCCTCAAGATTGTGAATATCAACAAATGAAGTCTTTATTCCATACTGTGGAAGTGTATGAGCCAGCAGGTTGTAGCTTCCTCCGTAGATTGTCTTCTGTGCTACGATATGACCACCGTTAGCTGCAAGAGCCTGAATAGTATATGATATAGCTGCTGCTCCGGATGCAACTGCAAGTCCTGCGCTTCCTCCTTCAAGTGCAGCTATTCTATCCTCAAATACTCCCTGGGTTGAATTTGTAAGTCTTCCATAGATGTTTCCCGGATCAGCAAGACCAAATCTGTCTGCCGCATGCTGGCTGTTTCTGAATACATAAGATGTTGTCTGATAAATCGGAACAGCTCTTGCATCTGTTGCCGGATCCGGTTGCTCCTGACCTACGTGTAACTGAAGTGTTTCAAATTTGTAATTGCTCATAACTATTATCCTCCTTGACGGTTAAAATTCATTTTCAAAAACATGTTTTTTGGTTTGATGGCTGAATAATATCACTATTCGCCTACCTAGTCAATAGGTTTTAAGGCTATAGACTATCGGAAATACTTTACGCTGATTATAGGAAATTCCTATATCCTTGATTTCCCTATATTTTTCAGTATTTCTGCGGCTTTTTTAACTTTTTTAGCCTTCTGTAAATCGTTTAACTCTTGAATTACCTACTTAACCTATATATAATAGGGTGAAAATGCTTCTTGGCCACGCCAGGAATTACAAATATAAACAATATGGAGGAATGCAAAAATGATTTCTACAAGAGGTAGATATGCCATCAGAGTAATGATTGATCTGGCAAAGAATGACACAGGAAACTATATCCCCCTCAAGGATATAGCCGAGAGACAGGATATATCCAAGAAATATCTGGAAGCTATAGTAAAAGAAATGGTATCAGGAAAGCTTGTAGTTGGTGCTAGCGGCAAAGGCGGCGGATATAAGCTATGCAGAAAGCCAGAGGATTATAACCTCGGCGAAATAATAGAACTTATGGAAGGTACTCTCACACCGGTGGCATGTCTCGTAAAAGGAGCTCCTGCCTGTCCTAGAAAGAAAAAGTGTGAGACGCTCCCTCTATGGAAAGAGTACAGCGAACTCACACACGACTTCTTCTACAATAAGAAACTAAGCGATTATATTAATTAATCACATATTATTTTGCATTTTTCTTATCAAAGACATAAGCTTCGTACTTAGACAGCTCGTCTATATACAGTTTACCTATCTCACTTAAGGATGTATCCTTACGCTTGATATAGCCAATCCTCATCTTATTTTTCTCTTTAAGAGGAATGGCAACATAGCCGTCTCCGTTCAGATCTTCACTGATTATACCGGAGCAAAGGGTATATCCATTAAGTCCTACCATCAGATTCAGTATAGTAGCTCTATCATTAGCCTTAATAATTCTGGAATAATCATAGGTACTAAACTGTTCCTCTGCCAGGAAAAGCGAACTGTTCATTCCCTGATCAAACGAAAGAACCGGATATTTTTGCAGTTCCTTCATGGATATAACCTTCTTATCTGCCAAAGGATGGTTTGAACTTATATATACATAAGTATCACACGTAAAAAGCTCTTTGAATTCAAGATTATTAACGGAGAATAACTTATTCAGAACCTTCTCGTTAAAATCATTCAGGTATAGAACTCCGAGTTCAGACTTGAAGTTCTTTACATTTTCGATAACCTCCATAGTTTTCGTTTCATGAACTGCAAACTCAAAGCTATCCATTCCGTACTGCTCTACTACCTCAACAAACGCCTTAACAGCAAAGGAATAATGCTGCATAGAAACGCTGAATTTATGTCTGTTCTTCTTGCCTATGTAGTGATCTGTCAGGATATCAAACTGATCTGAAACCTGTCTGGCATATCCCAGGAATTCTTCTCCATCAGGCGTCATAAGTATACCTCTGTTGGATCTAAGGAAAATATCAAACCCCAGTTCCGCCTCCAGTTCCTTTACTGCACCCGAGAGACTGGGCTGTGATATAAAAAGCTTCTTAGCCGCCTCATTCATTGAACCAGAATCAGCTATTTCTATAACATATTTAAGTTGTTGAAGTGTCATGGTACTACCTCATTGTAAAACTAAATTAGATGCTTATGTTCTCTCCTACGAGACCTACATAAGCTCCGTCAGATGCTTCTGATGCTTCCGGATGTGCTATAAGCCACTTATTTCTAGCCCAAAGCATCTTATCCTCAGGGTTCTTTTCTGCCCCCTTAGCAAAATCAGTGTTTGTGTTTCTTGGAAGAACTACAGCAACTCTGAATCCCTCATCACTTACTCTACATGGAGCATAATGAAGGGACGTAGCATAAACCTCTACTACTGCACCGGCAGGAGCCTCAAATGCAACTACATCAGAGGTGTCCAGCTTGCCATCAATTATCTTCTCCTGCTTAGCAAGAAGAAGTACGAAGTCTGTTGCGCCGATATTAATCTCACTGTTTCTGTGATACTCAAGGCAATTAAGAGCTCTGTTATATCCCCAGCACATACCCAGCTCAATTGGCATTCCCCCAAATGCATTTTCGCCAAGCTCTCCAAAGATTTTGCAAGCTTCAAGTGAATCAATCCATGGCTCATAAGCCACACCAGCAGATGGCATTTCTACCTTCTTCATTGCTTCCACTAGCTCGCCCGTATCGTATCCTGTGAGAACCTTTCCATATTCTCTGAATTCAGGATCAAATACAGAATAAATAGTCATTTTCTTTACCTCCTAAAAATACTTTTAACACACGCAATTATAGCACAGCACCCATTCAAATTGAAACTATTCTTTTACAGTTTCTACATCTGAATCAACCGGTTCTCTACCAACTATATTTTCCAGTATAAAAAGTGTTGTGATCATTAAAACTACGCCAACTGCAAGGCATATAGCAGCGTTCTGAATAAAACCGGCTGCTATATAAGTAACGCACGAGACTCCCGCACAGGTCAACGCATACGGCAGCTGCGTCGATACGTGATTGATATGGTTACACTCCGCTCCTGCAGATGCCATAATGGTTGTATCCGAAATAGGTGAACAGTGGTCACCACAAACAGCTCCCGCCAGACAAGCGGAAATAGATATATACATCATTTCGCCGTTAGGGAAAACCCCCAGAACGATAGGAATAAGTATACCAAATGTACCCCATGATGTACCTGTACTGAAGGCAAGTCCAAGGGCTACAAGGAAAATAACAGCAGGAAGCAGAGACTGCATGCTTGCTGCTGACTTGGCAACCTTAGCTGCCACCCAGAACTTAGCACCCAGGAGATTGGTCATTCCCGAAAGGGTCCATGCAAATGTAAGAATAAGGATTGGAGGCACCATAGCCTTGAAGCCTTCTGAAACACATTCCATAAATTCGCTGAAATCAATAACTGCACGAAGCATGTAATAGAAAAATGTGAATATAACAGCAATTATTCCACCGAACACAAGACCTACGGAAGCGTCTGCATCCGCGAATGCAGTTACGAAGTCAACTCCATCGAAGAAGCCACCTGTATAAACCATTCCCAAGATACATGCAACGATAAGAACCGCAACCGGGAGTATCAGGTCGAGAACTATTCCCTTATCGCTTATCTTGGTTTCCTGATTGATGCCATCTCCGGCTGAACCTGTTGTAAAAAGATCACCCTTATAGGCATTTAGCTCATGTTTCTTCATTGATCCGTAGTCGAGACGACGGAATATGATGAAGAACATCATCACAATTGTAAGGAGCGCATAATAATTATAAGGTATTGTTTTGATGAATGCCTGAAAACCATTGATGTTTGCATCCTCAGGAACCGAAGATGTTACTGCTGCTGCCCAGGAGCTGATAGGAGCAATGATACAAACAGGTGCTGCTGTGGCGTCGATTATATAAGCCAGCTTAGCACGGGACACCTTGTGAGAATCAGTAACCGGTCTCATAACGCTACCTACTGTAAGACAGTTGAAATAATCATCTACGAAAATAAGCATACCGAGAACCACTGTAGCCACCTGCGCACCTATACGAGTCTTGATACGTTTTGAAGCCCATACTCCGAAAGCCGCAGAGCCACCGGCTCTATTCATAAGAGCAACCAGGATTCCAAGCATTACAAGGAATACAAGGATACCTGCATTAAATGTATCTGCTATCTTGTATAGCATTCCACCGTCTTCGTTAAAGAACATAGTATTAAGAGCCAGTTCCAGGTTGAAGTTAGAATATAGAAGTGCTCCACTTACTATTCCCAGGAATAGTGAGGAATAAACCTCTTTTGTAATTAGCGCCAGTACTATGGCTATAATTGGTGGGATGAGTGCTATCGGTGTCGAATAAAACCTGCTCTCATATCCATCCAGTGCTGCCATATCTACCGGATACATCAGTGTATAGACAATGAGTCCGATAAGCGCTAAAAGAATAACTCCGACAATAATTCTCTTGTTCATAATAAACTCCTTAGTAATTTATTTTTTTCCAGTAAGATAGTATACCGCAAGGGCTGTTCTGTGGGAAAGATTTTCCTTCGATAGAAGGTTTGTTATATAGTTTTTAACCGTACCCTCTGTCAGGAAGAGCTTCGCAGCTATCTCCTTATTTGACAGTCCTTCAGCCACTGCTTTAATTATATCAAGCTCTCTTTCAGAATATCCTTCTGGATTAAAGGCTGTAGCATCTGAAGCCGGGGCATTCTGCCCTGCACCTAATGTCAGAGTTTCGAGAATGCTCTCCTCCATAACACCTGTACCATTATATACCGACTTAATCATTTGTTTCAAATGATCCGGCGTATGATTTTTGATAAGGTAGCCCTTTGCTCCGCTACTCAGTGCCAGCTTAACCAAATCATCATCATCAAATGTAGTAAGTATCAGCACCTTACCCAGTTCATGCTCCACTATGTATTTCGTTGCCTCTATTCCGTCCATCTCCGGCATCTGAATATCCATAAGAAATACATCAGGCCTGTCCTTCTCTGCTATCTCTATAGCCTCGCGGCCATTGGAAGCACAGCCCAGCACCTGGAAGTCATCATCGACATCAAGGATGATCTTCATGCCATCCCGAACAAAATCACTATCATCTGCAATTATAACTTTAATCTTTTCCATATCCTTCTCCTGAACTAGAAATGTGCAAATAAGGTGTGCAAATAGGGACGTTTCTGTTTTGCACATATGCTTGAATAAACTATGCAAATAGGGACGGTTCTCATTTGCATATGTGCAAAACAGAAACGTCCCTATTTGCACATCCATCTACTTATTTCAAAGTGGTAGTAGCATGTTTACTGTAAAGCCAGGGGTTGAGGTGTTCATGCCAGACTCATCCCTGGATTCAAAGCTTATAGTTCCACCGGCGGCGCGGGTTCTCTGTCTCATTCCGGATATTCCCATACCGTCTTCTATCTTATCACAACCGATGCCATCATCGGAAATTATACACTTAACCATTTTATTAAGAACTGTAATCCTGATATTAATATTCTTACATTTTGAGTATTTCATTGAATTTGTAACAGCTTCGAAGGCGTTATCCAGAATGACCTCCCAAATGTCGCTTGTTATCTTGGTCAGGTCACCTTCATTTGTAAGCTCCGCTTCAACCCCCTTCTTGTTACAATCCTCGCACAGCTCATATAGTTGAAGAAGTGCCATCTGCTTCTTGTCCGGTCTTTCTTTTCTAAGAATAGCTCTTATCTCGTCCATTCCAGTACGGAGCTGATCTATAACCGCCTGTATCATTCCGCGAGCCTTCTCGGGATCCTTATCCATAACAACCTTGCTGGCCTCAAGCTGATATATGGAACCATTAATATTATGTCCCAGCTTATCATGCAGAGTCTGAGACAGCTGTGCTCTCTCCTCCAGCACACGGTTTTCTGACTCGAGGATATTCTTCTTAAGTTCAACCCTCGTTGCATACTCCCTCTTCTCGATATCCCTCTTAAGCCCCTGCTGAGTCCTCGTCTCCTCCATCATCTGCTGCTTATAATAAAGGATTATAAACTTGTACTGGATATAGCATAGACAGAGAATTGTAATAACCAGAAACTGAGTAAGAAAGCCCACCGGAGTTTTAATAAATACCACAAAGTAAGGAACCACAAACCACAGCAGCCGGGCATCCAGCATAATCAGCAGCTCATATATCATAAAATACACAAGCAGTATATATCCGCTTCCGCCCACTCTATATAGCGCAAGGAGTAGAACTGCTGCCACGAAATAAAAGAATAAGCGCCAGCTCCTCCCCATCAGCTCCTTAAGCGCCATGGCAGTTATATAAAACGAAACAAGCAGGAGTACCTGTACAGATACTCCTGTCCTTGTCATAATATCTCCCATGAACATAATCCCGTACAAAGAAAATGTAATCATCAGGATTATTCGAACCAACGTAAAATAGTTGTCTTTTAGGAATTCCCCCATGAATCTATCCTTCTCATCTTAAGACCTAAGCTTCCCAGGCTGACACTGACAGCTAAGTAAGCCACCGTAATACATATTAACATAGGAAGGGCCTTATTGTCTCCAACAAATATCATTTCCGTTCCTTCCAGGAACCATTTCTGAGGCATCAGGAAGGATAATACCTTCAGACCTATTGAAGTATAGTTAAGCGGGAAATACAGTCCACTTAGAAGTGCTGAGAAGCACCAGGTACAAAAGGCTGCAACATTTGCGCTCATTACATCACCCAGCAGGATTCCTATAAGCATACTGAGAGAGCTGAAGATCAGACCCTGCATAAAGATAATAAAGATATATGTCAGCCTGCTCATTCCCAGATCATTCGTATCCAGGACTAACGAACATAAGAACACAACACCGGCTATCATAATAGAAATGAGAAATGTAGTAACAAACTTAGAGGCAAAATACTTAAAGGTCGACGCCTTAGTAAGGCTTATTCTTGTATATACACCATTCTTCTGTTCCTTAATAGCTGAATGAGCCACGAAGATTCCGCAGAATACATACCCCAGTGTCATGAAGGCAAATGCATAACCCATCTGAGTTTTCTGATTTGTCTGCTTAATTGTAAGGCTTCTACCATTTCCTCCGGCAACAGATACCAGCTCCTTCTCAGGAAGCAGGTCATCTCCCATTTCAAGTGTTTCCAACTTACCACCGGCGCCATTTACTCTTGCCAGCTGGAACTTAAGCTCATTTTCAAGGGCCTCTGTTCTCTCATCATCAGATAGAACATATACTGACACAGCATCTTCAGCCTTTCCCTCAGCTGCCCTTTCGTTAAAGTCCTGATGAATATAGATAGCAACGCCCATCCTATCCTCGTATCCATCCTTTTTAATTCTCTTATCTATGTAATCATCCGCAAGATTCTTATCAGATATATCTGCTCTGCACACAAGGATAAGTCCGCTCTGTGCCAGCTTATTCAGCACATATTCTGACGTATCACTATGGGACGCATCATAAACCTTCACTACATATTCGCCCTTACCGCCATAATAAGCAACTTTGGAATCGTCAGACTCAAGCTCATTTATCTTCTCTTCCATATTATCCAGATATGCAGCCGAACTGTCGAACTTAATCTTCAGGATTAATGTAGACAGAATCGGCATAAGAATAAGGAAAAACCAGAATGCCTTTGTTCTAAAAAGAAGTTTAATACTTGTTTTAACTAAGCTTTTCATGCCTTGCCTCTCTTTCTAAATGTTCCAGCCATTACTGCTATAGCTGAACAGATTACTACAATAGCCGCGCTGTATATGAGAGCACTACCTATATAATCACTATGTCCCATACAGGAAAGCTCAACCAGCGCCCTGTTGATATGATATATAGGCGATATCTGCTTTACCTCAATAGGATGAACTGAATACATATATGTCTCAAAGCTTCCTCCGAAGAATCCTGCGAACCATACCGCCGCAAATACACCAATTATTGTCACAACCATATTGTCGAAAATGTTATAGATCATTAGTCCAAATGCCGAAGCCGCAGCTATTGAGAATAGCATTATCACTAAGGAATAAAGGATATTTCCCCAATGAACTCCGAAGAGGACCACTGACAGAACACCAGCCAAACCAATTCCTAGAAATACCGCTATTACAATCGGTATAAACTTCCCCAGATATAACTGGAACTGATTAAGATTTGAAACCTGATATTTCTTTCCGATTCGGTACTTCTTCTCACTCATGAAGATACCAGCCCCGCACACTATTGCGCACCATCCAAAATAGACAACCTCAATTATGCCGTAGTAATCTGTCGAATCTATTGACTTCATATAGGCAGGATGTTCAACCTTAAGACTAACTGAATCCGCATCAGCACCACCAGCTATTCCACCGGAAGCCATATTAAGTGCTGTCTCAGCTGTATTCTCGTAGAAGGCATTTACAAAATACTCAAGTATCTTGCCCTCCTCCTTAAAATCAGAGCTCTGATACAGCTTATAGGAATCTTCTTTAAATATCACGAAGCCGCCTATCTCATTATCCTTCATTATTTCTTCCGGATCTCCGCTGGCGAACTCCCTAAGAGTGAAACCATTCTCATTCGCCCCATCCACAAAGGCTTCTATCATTTCATCCGGAACATCTCCCTCAACTCTATATCCGGCAACAACATCTGCTCCCTCGTATCTCTCCATCATATCCTTAAAAGCACTGGAGAGAAGCGCTATAAGTATCAGAGGAGCAATTACTATAAGCAGAATATTTGTCTTGCTTCTAGCCATAAGCTTTATATTGTTTTTAATCAAATATCTAATCATCTCATATCCCTCTTCTATTTAATAATCACGCAACTTCTTGCCTGTAAGCGTAAGGAATACCTCTTCCAGCGTGATACTGGATGTATCATCGACAACCATCTTCTTCAGCTCTTCACTGGTTCCTGTGGCTATAACCTTACCATTATCCATAATGGCGATTCTAGTACATATGGCCTCAACCTCTTCCATATAGTGGCTTGTATAAATAACTGTAGCGCCATTCCTGTTGGATTCCTTAATCTTATCAAGGATGAAGTTTCTAGACTGTGGATCGATACCAACTGTTGGCTCATCGAATATCAGAAGTTTAGGATGATGCCCTATAGCACAGGCTATATTCAGTCTTCTCTTCATACCACCTGAAAATGTTTTCGCATAATCATTTCTCTTCTCCAGAAGTCCAACATATTCCAGGGACTCATCTATTCTATTCTTAAGCTCCGCACCCTTTATTCCGTATAGAGAAGTAAAGAGTTCAACATTCTCCCAGGCCTTCAGATTTCCATGTATCGCAAGCTCCTGCGGAATATATCCAAGCTCACCGATCAGACTCTTATGATTCTTTCTGAAATCCTTTTCCATAAATTCAACATTTCCCAGGGTCGGTCTTACTATTCCACAGATCATATTCATTGTGGTACTCTTACCGGCACCATTGGGTCCGAGAAGTCCAAATATCTCTCCCTCTTCAATCTCGATATTCAGGTTATCGACAACGACCTTACCTGAATACTTCTTAGTTAAATCATTTGTTTTAAGAATTGTTCCCATCTCTTATCTCCATTTTCTAAATAATCAAATACTAAATGCCACGCTCAAAAGTTTTCGCAACTCCTGATCATGGCATTATTATATGAATTCTTAATTATATTTTGTAGTGAAAAAAGGTATATCTTGTATATGACTAAAGTCACATTATTTTACCTTATCAAAATCTGCATCTGTCTGCTGAAGGGAAGTATAGTACTCCTCAAAATGTGGTCTGGCATTCACATAGTACTCTTCAAGCTCTTTATCGAACTGCGTTCCCATCCCCTCCATTATAATTGAGTCGACCTCCTCGAAGGACATACGTCCCTTATAGACTCTCCTGCAGGCAAGGGCGTCATACACATCCGCTATAGCTACTATACGAGCTTCAAATGGTATCTCGTCCCCTGTCAGATGGTCAGGGTAGCCCTTACCATCTATTCTCTCATGATGGTAATGTGCGACATTTTCGGCTATCTGCTTATAAGACTCGTCATCCGTATCATCAAGGATCTTGTGAAGTATCTTCGCCCCCTCTGCCGCATGAGACTTCATTATGTCATACTCCTCATCGTTAAATTTACCTTCTTTTCGAAGTATAGCGTCCTCTACAGTTATCTTCCCGATATCATGAAGTGGAGCGGCCTTTATAACATCTCTGAAGAATTCATCAGACAAACCGAACTTATTATCCTTCTTTAACTCATCAATAAGCATCCTGGTGCAGTCACTTACTCGCTTTACATGACCGCCTGTAGAATTATCACGACCTTCAACCATCATAGCCATACTCATAATTAGATTGTCGTGCATCTCCACTATCCTCTGAGTCTTGCGATTTACCTCTTCCTCAAGCTCATTATTATATTTATCCAGAAGCTCTATATACTTCTGATTCTGAGTATCATCGCGAAGCAGCAGATCGTAGCCCTTTATTTTAGAACCATGATAGAGATAATTCACATCAACTATATAAGCCCTGTCATTCTCCTCATTCTCAGGATCTCTGACAACATACAGATTCTTAGATGTCGAATCATCCCTAAAATGTTTAATCCAGTGAAGCACATTATGATTCAGGAACTCGCACTCGATCAGATTCTGATCAACATGAAGCCCTCTAAGCTCCGGGATTATTTCCTTCGCAGTCTCGTTACTTCCCAAATATCTGTATCTAAGATCCAGCGATATAAGACCCGTCTCACCCTTCTGAACCATGGAATCTATAACAGTTTCATTGATATTGTAAAATGTTATTCTTCGGATAATCAGCAGATAAACCAGCTGAGCCACTACATAAAGAATAGGGAGTATCTCAACTCTTCGGGAAACAAGTCTGGCTCCCCAGAAGCCAAATAGGCTTAATGCCTCAGGGAAAATAAGTAGAATAAGAAGCGCTCTGGAAACCTCTGCCTTTTTAATAAAAGAATATATGATACCTACAAGTCCCACAACAAAATAACATCCTATTACAACGAATAACAGAGTATGCCATATACCATACTCCTTGTAATAGACCATTTCATGGCCCACCATTTCGCCCTCAATAGACTTATAAAAATATGGGAGTTTTCCAATAGTCAGAACAGATAAATACGTTACGAAACTAATAGTAGTCACTATCAGTCTCATCCATCTCTTTACATGAATCTTACACAGTCGAAGCACGCAGAGATTTATAAATAACGGAAGAAAGCAACCACCAATGTATGTAATCATGGTACCTGCTATAAACTGATTAATATCTTTAGATGCACTTTCAATCACATAACCTAGATTGGCTATAGGAATAAGTACGAATATCAGGGTTATATTTACCTCGAAATGCTTATGCCACTTATAAACGTATAAAAGTGATAAAATGATTGAAGCAAGCAAACAGGCAAAATAATAGGTATATAACATTTCACATGCCTCTCTAACTAAGATAGAATCATTTTATCACTTTTAATTAGTTCTTATCAACCGTGAACTTCTGCTTTAGAAGCTCTTATAACTATTTATTCATAAGCATTTTAAGTGCTTTTCTGATATTAACGGTGTTCCCCTTGTATAGTGACATCATCTTATACAACTTTCCGGCAAGTATAAGGAAAAGTACGCTGCAAACTATCATGATTGCAAGACCTGCCAGTCCCAGTCCCAGCGATATCATACCTGAGCATATTCCCGATGGCAGAACCATTGCTGATGTAAATGGAAGCAGATATATCCATGTTACTATATCGCCACCGGATATTCCCTTGAAAATAACTATGTAGAAGCATATAACAAGAATCATTATAAACAGTCCCTGATTGCTGGCAGCCTCTTCTCTATTACTTGATATGGCGCCGGCCACTGCAGACATAGACGCATAGAGAACTATACCAACTATCAGCGCCAGTATTCCGATAACAACGTTGAGCGGTCTGAATATACCTAGCTCTGAGAAGCTTTTTATAAATGTGATAACAGATCCACCTATATTATTAAAGAAGGTATCATATAGCTTAAGTCCGGTTGCCACGCCACCAGCTATTGCAGCAAGCCAGATAAGCAGCTGCATTATACCTGCAGTAAGTATGGCAAGCATCTTGCCGAATATCATGGACTCTGGAGCAACCGATATAAGCATTGTATCCATCAGCTTATTACTCTTCTCCAGAACAATATTCTGAAGGATGCTATTTCCATAAAGAATAATAACCAAGTATATAATTAATATAGCTATATAAGTAAGAGCTATATTGAAGCCCGGAAGCAAATCCGCATTCTTCTGCTCGTCCACCTTCGCCTGATCCGCATATATATCCGTACCATTCTGATATCCGGTTCTGTCATATACTGTATAATCAGACTGCATCATAACCTGAGTCATATCACTTACAGATACTCCGGAGGCAAGAACTGCGAACACATTTCCTGTTTCATCTATAAAGTCTTCGTAATTTTCAGCGTCTTCCTTAGTGATTTTAGAGGAGTCCGGAAGAATGATACGACTATGGATTCTGCCATTTTCCTTCTCAACCTGTAGGATAAGACTTGTCTTCTCATCTCTATCCTTTATCTTCTCAAGAGCTTCATCTACAGACTCTACATTTGAA
Source organism: uncultured Lachnospiraceae bacterium (assembly GCA_946414825.1). GTDB lineage: Bacteria > Bacillota > Clostridia > Lachnospirales > Lachnospiraceae > Eubacterium_Q. The sequence goes on along the minus strand of CAMKQB010000051.1, from coordinate 3,553 downwards.
TACTTTATATCTGTATAGCCCTCTATTCCAAGCATATTTAAGGTGTCAAACTTAGCCTCCGACGCTTCCTCGTCAACAACATATATTCTGTCCGCCCCGCACTCCTTCAGATCATCTGATTTAGACTTCGATGCAGCTCCAGCTATCATGAATATAGCAATCGGAACAATAAAGAGCAAAATCGCTGTAATAATTGTTCCATTTCTATATCCGCTGGTAGAGGTCTGATTTTTAAATGTAAATTTAAATACTTTATCAAAATTCTTAAACATTTCTCTAACCTCCTTACATCTTTGCCGACTTGAATATAGTTTTTAGCTTCGGTGTCGTTGAATCGCTTAGAATCAGATTCCTGTAGCTCTTAGCGGATAGCATTACCAGAAACAGGATAAGTGCTATCTGAAGTGCAAATGCCAGCAAGAGAAGCGGCAGGCTGATTCGTCCTGTTACATAGGCAACCGGCGCTGTAAAGAACGATAATGGTGGAACTATAGCTCCGATATAGCTAAAGATATCATTATCAACTGCTCCAGATGCTATAGCTGTGAAATAACAGATCATAGATACTGTCATAACATTTCCCGTTGCATTCTGTATATCCTCTGTCTTGTTACAGGTACTTCCGAACAGGCCGCTGATAGTGCCAAATGCCATAAATGCAAGTATGATAGATACAAGAAGTATTATTCCACCAGATAGACCGAAGTCTTTAAAAATTGAGAAGTTGAAGCCTTGACCGCCAAACTCCTCGTTTGTTATATCAAATACACTTCTCATCACATAATTAGATATATTTGAACCTATTGCTCCGCATAACAGAACAAGTACAACGTAGCTCATCATTCCAAGAACCTTACCCATAAGAAGTGCCATAGGTCTAACGCTAACCAGAAGATTCTCAACAAGCTTCGACTGCTTCTCTTCTGTTACTGATGTTATGATGTAGGAAGATGACATAGATACAACTATGAAGATGATTACTGAGTAGCCCAGCATATAGAACATATAGTTTTCTCGACCTACTGACTTCTGATCTTCACTCTTCAGATCACTCTCCGAAATAACTCCTCCCTTACTAACACCAGAGAAGATCATTTTCACATCATCATCACTGACGTTGCTATCACTCAGTCTCTTCTCATCAAAATCATTATTTATAACCTCGGCGATACTATCTGCATCATCCAGCTCTACCTTTGTTTCATCCGCCATTACACTCTTTATATGATAGCCTTCCTGATCCAGACTAATAACAACCGCCACATCCTTTTCCTTAAGGCCATCCAGAAGCTCTTCTTCACTTACCTTACCGGTCTCAGCCAGGTTATAGATGGTGAGCTTATCCTTACTTATATTCTCTTTCTCAAGATCATCCTTAGTCTTATATAAGTTCTCAACAGACTTTTCATCCAGGCTTACCGGTGTCTGATTATAGATATATACATTATCTACCTCAATATTCGTTGGCGAGTATTCCAGACCTGACTCCGCTGCCCCCTGACCTGCTCTTTGACCCATATACTGAATAGGTCCCATAAATGTCATAACCAGCACAAATATGATGAAGGAGACCAGATATCCCTTATTCTTGAAGGTCTGTTTTACAGTAAATCCAAAAACCTTTTTGAATCCCTTCATGCTATATATATTTTCTCTTCTATTCATTTTAGTATCTCCATCAAATAAGAATATTATTCAACTGTTTCTCCAACTGCATTTACAAATATCTCATGAAGTGACATCTCACTTAGATCAAACTTAACTATTGGTATACCTGCAGCTATCAGACTACCAAGCAGCTTATTGGCCTGCTCATCGCCTGATACTTTAAGTGTATATTCATATTCCTTCTCGGATACCAGCTGTACTCCGGCTTCCTTGATATAAGAAGATATATCCTGCTCAACCTTAAGAATAAGATTAACTCGTCCTCTTTCCTTCTTGATTTCATTTAAGTTTCCAGAAACAACAGCCTTGGATCTATGTAATATAGTGATGTCTGTACAGAATTCCTCTACAACCTCCATCTGATGGCTGGACATAATTATGTACTTCCCAGCAGCTATCTGTTCACGGACAACCTCCTTGAGGATATCAGTATTTACCGGGTCAAGACCTGAGAATGGCTCATCCAGAACAAGCAGCTCCGGTTCAGATATCATTGCTATAAGGAACTGTATCTTCTGCTGATTACCCTTTGATAACTGATCAGGGCTCTGAAGCTTAGCCTTCTTCTTTCTTCCACGCTGTGGCTTCTTTGTCTCAGATTCTTCGATGACATTTCCATCCTCATCATATCTGACTCTTCCTTCACTTTGCTGCTTCTCTATAAGCTCTGCTGCCTTTTCAGGATAGATATACTCTTCAACCTTAAGTCTCTCAGCCCAGTACTTGATTCTCTCATCCACGGTCTTTCTATCAATTCCACGAAGCTCTCCGAAATATCTTATCTGATCAACAAGAGTATACTTAGGATACAGGCCTCTCTCCTCTGCCAGATAACCTATATTACAGGTATCGAAGGTAAGTGGCTTTCCATTCCAGGTAACTTCTCCACTATCCTTATCCAGCATTCCTAGAATCATTCTGATTGATGTTGTCTTACCGGCTCCATTGGTACCCAGTAGCGCGTACACACCAGGCTTAGGCATCTCGAAGCTGATATCATCAACCACAACCTTCTCTCCATATTTCTTGCAAAGATTTTTTACAACTAATGACATTTAACCTTCCTCCTTTTACTCTTCCCAGAATATTTCGTCTAATGTCTTATTTAAGGCTTTACATATAGCTAAGCATAGCCTTATAGTCGGGTTATAATCACCCTTTTCTATTGAATTAATTGTTTGTCTCGAAACACCAACTGCTTCAGCAAGCTCTGCCTGAGACATATCCATACCGGCACGGGCGGCCTTAAGCTTCAAATTCTTCATCGTCACCCGCCTCCTTTGCATCAAGTCTGGACTTGATAAATACTTCTAACATAATGATCATGAATAAGATTCCCATGCTGAGATTGATAACTCCCGTCTTAAGGGAACCATCTTCAACAAAACCATCTTTGCAATTTGCAAATGCTATTAAAAGATTTGCAATTCCTATGCAAGTAAAGATACATACAAACCTCTTTGGATCAAGGTTCATTTCCATATATGCATCATTGAATATACAGTAGGTTATATGTACCAGCATTCCGGCTAATAGAGGAATGAAGTAAAGCATATCTCCTAAAAAGACCTTAATTCCTTCTGGTATAAAACAAGGAATTATTGCAAATACTGCAGCAGTATAAAATGCATAGGTGTAACCCTTTCCTCTTGCAACCTGCTGTCTCTCATCATACTTGGGTTTTGCTCCATCTGTATGAGCCATTTTAATAATAACAGCTGCGAAAATTAACACACATGCAAAACATGTAATTATACCCACGATTAATCCTGCGTTATACATTGTATTACCTCCAAAAATTTTTTATAAATATCGGCTTTAATTAAGCACGTTTTCTTGTTCTGATACAGATAATAGCACTTAGATTACATTGTGTCAAGTATAT
>CAMKQB010000050.1 GCA_946414825.1 uncultured Lachnospiraceae bacterium | reverse complement strand
TTATGCTGTAATAGAGCAGATGACAAAGCATCCTCTTACAGATCAGGGTATCGTAAAATTCCAGGAGGATTATCGTAAGGTTTTCGGAGACTAAAAAATGTGGTAGAATGGCTTTGTGACACGAGTCATAATTAACTATTACATTATAAAGAAAAGGAAAAGAAAAATGAATCCAGAAACAAAACTTGAACTTGAAACGAGAGCAAGGGAAGTAAGAAAGGGTATTGTGACAGCTGTACATAGCGCTAAGTCTGGTCATCCAGGTGGTTCACTATCAGCTGCAGATATTTTGACTTACCTCTACTTCAACGAGATGAATGTTGATCCTCAGAATCCTGATAAGGATGAAAGGGACAGATTCGTGTTATCAAAGGGACATATTGCTCCAGCACTTTATTCTGTTCTTGCACAGAAGGGGTTCTTCCCGGTTGAAGATCTAACAACACTTCGTCACACAGGTTCTTACCTGCAGGGACATCCTGATAAGAAACATATCCCAGGTGTTGATATGTCTTCAGGATCACTTGGACAGGGTCTTTCAGCAGCTGTTGGAATGGCACTTGCAGCTAAACTTGATAACAAGGATTATCGAGTATATGCAATGTGTGGAGATGGCGAGATAGAAGAAGGACAGATTTGGGAAGCAGCTATGTTTGCTTCATTTAGAAAGCTTGATAATCTGTGTGTTGTTGTAGATAACAATAACCTTCAGATAGATGGTTCTATAGATGAGGTATGTTCTCCATATCCAATCCCAGAGAAGTTTGAAGCATTTGGCTTTAATGTGATTAAGATAAATGGTCATGATTTCGATGAGATCGAAGCTGCATTTGAGGCAGCTAAGACAGTAAAGGGTAAGCCTACAGCTATTATAGCTAATACGATTAAAGGTAAGGGCGTATCCTTCATGGAGAATCAGTGTGGTTGGCATGGAAAAGCTCCAAATGATGAAGAGTTTGAAATAGCACTTAAGGATTTGGAGGTGAGCGAGTAATGTCAGAAGTAAAGAAGATAGCAACAAGAGATAGTTATGGTAATGCGCTTGTAGAACTAGGACAGGCACATGACGATGTAGTAGTACTTGATGCGGATCTCGCTGCCGCTACTAAAACAGCAACATTTAAGAAGGCATTTCCTGAGAGACATATAGACTGTGGTATCGCAGAGGCAAATATGATGGGAATAGCTGCAGGTCTTTCAACTTGTGGTAAGGTTCCTTACGCTAGTACATTTGCTATGTTTGCAGCAGGAAGAGCATTTGAGCAGGTTAGAAACTCAATTGGTTACCCACATCTTAATGTAAAGATTGGCGCAACACATGCTGGTATATCAGTTGGTGAGGATGGTGCTACACATCAGTGTAATGAAGATATAGCACTTATGAGAACTATCCCGGGAATGACTATTATCAACCCTGCAGATGATATCGAAGCAAAGGCTGCAGTTATGGCAGCATATGAGATAGACGGACCTGTATATATGAGATTTGGACGTCTTGCAGTTCCTGTAATTAATGACAATCCGGACTATAAGTTCGAGGTAGGAAAGGGAGTACTGCTTAAGGACGGAAGTGATATTACTATCCTTGCTACAGGACTTGAGGTTGGTGAATCACTTGCAGCTGCAGAGAAGCTTGAGGCCGAAGGCGTGTCTGTAAGAGTTATCAATATTCATACTATCAAGCCAATTGATAAGGATATAGTTATTAAGGCTTCTAAGGAAACTAAGAAACTCTTCACTGTTGAGGAGCATTCAATAATTGGTGGACTTGGAAGTGCAGTAGCAGAGGTTCTTGCTGAAGAAAATCCTTCACCACTTTACAGAATTGGTGTTAGAGATACCTTTGGTGAATCAGGCCCTGCAGTTGAGCTGCTTCATAAGTACAAGCTGGATGCTGAAGGTATCTATGAGCAGATCAAAGCAAACATTTAATTTTTGAATATAATTTATTGGGAGGTTACAAATCATGCAGAATATGCCAGAGGTAAAAATAGGTATTGTAGCAGTTAGTAGAGACTGCTTCCCTATGAGTCTTTCAGAAAGAAGAAGAAAGGCAGTAGTTGCTGCTTATACAGAGAAGTACGGTGACATTTATGAGTGTCCTGTAACAGTTGAAAATGAAGTAGATATGAGAAAGGCACTTGCTGATGTAAATGCAGCTGGAGTAAATGCTCTTGTAGTATATCTTGGAAACTTCGGACCAGAATCAAGTGAAATTCTTCTTGTTAAGGAGTTCCAGGGACCTGCAGCAGTTATCGCAGCAGCTGAGGAGTCAGGAGATAGCCTTCTCGATGATAGAGGAGATGCTTATTGTGGTATGCTTAATGCAAGCTACAACCTTAAGCTTCGTAATGTGAGAGCATACATTCCAGAGTTCCCTGTTGGTGATGCTGAAGAATGTGCAGACATGATCAAAGATTTCGTATCAGTTGCAAGAGTAAGAATCGCCCTCAGCGATCTTAAGATTATAAGCTTTGGTCCTAGACCACAGGATTTCCTTGCATGTAATGCTCCAATTAAGCAGCTTTACAATCTTGGCGTTGAAATAGAAGAAAACTCAGAGCTCGACCTTTTCGAAGCCTTCAACAACCATGAAGGAGATGAGAGAATCCCTGCAGTAGTTGATGATATGGCTAAGGAGCTTGGTGCTGGTAATAAGAAGCCTGAGATTCTTTCAAGACTTGCTCAGTATGAGCTTACACTTCGTGACTGGATCGATGCTCATAAGGGAAGCAGAAGCAATGTTATCATTGCCGGAAAGTGCTGGCCTGCATTCCAGACACAGTTCAAGTGTGTACCTTGCTATGTAAACAGCCGCCTTGCTAAGGATGGAATTCCTGTTTCTTGTGAGGTTGATATCTACGGCGCTCTTTCAGAGTACATCGGAGAGCTTGTAAGTGAAGATACAGTAACACTTCTTGACATCAACAATACTGTTCCAAAGGATATGTATAATGATGAGATCAAGGGTAAGTTCTCATACGACTACAAGCTTACAGATACATTCATGGGCTTCCATTGCGGAAATACAGCTACAGATAAGCTTGCATTCTGCGAGATGAAGAACCAGAAGATCATGGCTCGTACACTTCCAGAAGAGGTTACAAACGGAACACTTGAAGGAGATCTTATCCCAGGTGAGGCTACAATCTTCAGACTTCAGAGCACATCTGATGGAAAGCTTCGTGCTTACGTAGCAGAGGGTGAGATTCTTCCAGTAAGAACAAGATCCTTCGGTGCAATCGGAATATTTGCTATTCCTGAGATGGGACGTTTCTATCGTCACGTACTTGTTCAGAAGAACTATCCACATCATGCAGCTATCACATTCCATCACAATGGAAAGCTTCTATATGATGTATTCAAGTTCCTCGGAGTAAGGTTCGATGAGATTGATTATAACCATCCAGCAGGAGTTAGATATAAATCAGAGAACCCTTTCGCTTAAGATAGCGTGATAGTGTATAAAGTAAAACAGGGGATGGGGGCAGGTCATATTATTTTTTGATATGGCCTGCCTCTTGTTATAAAAATCTTCGAGCTAGTTATTCTTGCTCGTGTAAATAAGGAGGTTAAAAATGTATATAGGCGTAGATTTAGGTACATCTGCAGTAAAGCTACTTGCTATGAGTAGTGAAGGAGAGATATTAAAAACAGTTTCCGTTGAGTATCCTATTAGTTTTCCACAGTCCGGATGGTCAGAACAAAATCCTGAGGACTGGTACAAGGGTACACTTGAAGGAATAGGAAAGCTTCTGGATGGATTAAAGGACAAGGTAGTAGACGGTATAGGTGTTGGTGGTCAGATGCACGGTCTTGTAATTCTAGATGAGAAGGACGAGGTGATCAGACCTGCTATTCTCTGGAATGATGGAAGAACCACCAAAGAAACAGATTATCTGAATAATGTTATTGGACAGGATAAACTGTCTGAGTATACAGGTAATATTGCATTTGCTGGATTTACAGCGCCAAAGGTTCTGTGGGTTAAGGACAATGAACCAGAGAACTTTGCTAAGATTAAGAAATTAATGCTTCCTAAGGATTATATAGTATATAAGCTGACAGGTTCTTATGTATCTGATTATTCAGATGCATCTGGTATGCTCCTTATGGATGTTAAGAATAAATGTTGGTCAAAGGAAATGCTTGAGATCTGTGGTATATCTCATGTTGAGATGCCAGAGCTTCACGAAAGCTTTGATGTGGTTGGCACAGTTAAACCGGAGATAAGCCAGCAGCTTGGAATAGAAGGAGCACTTAAGGTTGTTGCCGGTGCAGGAGATAATGCTGCCGCAGCTATCGGAACAGGAACAGTAGGAGCTGGAAGATGTAATCTGTCTCTTGGAACCTCTGGTACAATCTTTATTTCAAATGATAAATTCTCCGTTGATGACAAGAATTCACTTCATTCCTTTGCACATGCAGATGGTGGATTCCACCTCATGGGTTGCATGCTTTCAGCAGCCTCCTGTAATAAGTGGTGGATGGATGAGATACTGAGAGATAAGGATTATGCAGGAAATCAGGAAGGCATCACAAAGCTTGGTGAGAATAATGTATTCTTCCTTCCATATCTTATGGGTGAGAGATCGCCACATAATGATCCTCTTGTAAGAGCCGGATTCCTTGGAATGAGCATGGATACAACTAGAGAGGATATGGTTCAGGCAGTACTTGAGGGAGTATCCTTTGGACTTAGAGACAGCCTTGAGGTTGCAAGAGACTTGGGAGTGGATATTCAGATTTCTAATATTTGCGGTGGTGGAGCCAAGAGTCCGCTGTGGAGGAAAATAATCGCAAATATCATGAATATCAAGCTTGAGATACAGGCAAATGATGAAGGTCCTGCACTGGGTGGAGCTATACTTGCAGCGGTAGGATGCGGAAAGTATAAGGATGTGAAGGAAGCCGCAGAACAGCTGGTAAAGGTAGTAGAGGTTGTAGAACCAGATCCAGAGCTTGTTGCTAAGTACGAAGAAAAGTATCAAGTATTTAAGAAGCTTTATCCTACAGTGAAAGGATTATATAGCTAAGCTAAATTAGTAAAGAGATTATATAACTAAGTAAGTTAAGGAATGTATTAATTGGGGTTTAAAAGTATTTCATGTATGGAGGTAATTATCGGTGATTATTAATGATTTTGGTAAGACCAAAGGGGGAGAGGTTGTAAAATCATACACCATCAAAAATGCTGCAGGTATAACAGCTACAATAATCAGCTATGGAGCTACAGTAACTAAGCTTTTGGTACCTGACAAGGATGGTGAACTGAGAGATGTTCAGTTAGGCTATGATAACATTAAGTCATATGAAGAGGGTGGTACATTCTTCGGAACTATCATTGGACGAAATGCTAATCGAGTTAAAGATGGCAAGGTAGTTATTGATGGTGTTACTTATCAGATGGATCAAAATGATAATGAAAACAATTTGCATAGTGGTCTGGCTGGTGTTGACAAGAAGGTTTGGACTGTTCTTCCGCATGATGGTGATGACAGTGTAACCATGATGTGCAAGTCAAATGATATGGAGCAGGGACTTCCAGGGGGAGTAACAATCACTGTTACATATTCAATCAATGATGATAATGAATTCAAGATAGCTTATGACGCTACATCTGATAAGAAGACAGTTATCAATCTGACAAGCCATATGTATTTTAACCTGAATGGACATTACAAGGGAAATATAGAGGATCACATACTTACAATAGATGCTGACACCTATAATCCTGTAATTGATTCTAAGTCAATTCCTACTGAAGAGTATGCACCAGTTGACGGAACAGTATTTGATTTCAGAACACCTAAGAGAGTAGGACAGGACATTGAGGCTGATGAGATTCAGCTGAAGTATGTTGGAGGCTATGATCACAACTATGTGATAAATGGTGATAGCGGCATTTTTAGGCATTTTGCTACAATGTACTCTAAAGAAAGTGGAATATGCATGGATTTATATTCTGATCAAACTGGTACTCAGTTTTATTCTGGAAACTTTATTGGTAAACAAACTGGAAAAGGAAATTTTGAGTATTCCAACAGAAGCGGAATGTGCCTAGAACCTCAATATGTCCCAAATGCAATGAATTTCATACCTGAAGGGGATATCGATTCACCAATCTTTGATATTGATGAACATTATCATTCAGAAAGTGTTTACAAATTCTCGGTAAAATAGCAAAAATGTTAAAATAATATGAGCAACATTTGTTAAATAGTTCGCAATTTATGATAAGTAAATTGCGAACTGTTTTTGTATAATGTGTATAGTCAGTGAACGTAAGAACGGGTTTCTTATGTTCAATGTGTGCACATGGTGAAGACGTTTTCAAAGTATTAAGGAGGATTTTAAGAATGAGAAAATTTAAGCGTGCTATGGCATTTGCACTTAGTGCATGTATGGTAGCATCAATGGTCACAGGCTGCGGAAGCAGTGATGACAAAGACACAAGTAGTGGTGATGATACTGCTACAACAGAAGCAGCTTCAGGAGATGACGCTGGCAAGGATGATAGCGCTGCCGCTGATGGCGATGTTATCAATGTATGGGCTTTCACAGATGAAGTTCCAGGAATGATTGAGAAGTATAAGGAGACACATCCTGATTTCAAGTATGAGATCAATACAACAATCATTGCTACAACAGATGGTGCTTATCAGCCAGCACTTGACCAGGCTCTTGCAGCTGGTGGTGCAGATGCTCCTGACATCTATGCATGTGAGGCAGCTTTCGTACTTAAGTATACACAGGGAGATATGTCTTCATATGCTTGCCCTTATGATGATCTTGGTATCGACACACAGGCAAAGATTGATGAAGCAAAGATCGCTCAGTATACTGTTGATGTAGGAACAAATCCAGATGGTAAGGTTGTAGGTCTTGGATATCAGGCAACAGGTGGTGCATTTATCTACAGACGTTCAATCGCTAAGGATGCGTTTGGTACAGATGATCCAGAAGAGATTAAGGATATTATCGGTGGTGGATCAGGTAACCTTGATAAGTTCTGGGAAGCAGCTGAGACACTTAAGGGTAAGGGATACGGAATCGTATCTGGTGATGGTGATCTCTGGCATGCAATCGAGAACAGCTCAGATCAGGGATGGATCGTAGATGGCAAGCTCACAATCGATCCTAAGAGAGAAGCTTTCCTTGATGAGTCAAAGAAGCTTAAGGATAACGGATATCACAATGATACTCAGGACTGGTCAGATGCTTGGTTCGCTGACATGAAGGATGAAGGCGAGAAGCCAATCTTCGGTTACTTTGGACCAGCTTGGCTTATCAACTACACACTCGCTCCTAACTGTGGTGGCGAGAAGGCAGGAGAAGGAACATACGGAGATTGGGCTATTTGCCAGTCACCTATCGGATTCTCTTGGGGTGGTACATACCTCTTAGCTAACAAGGATTCAGAGAAGAAGGAAGCTCTTAAGGATATCATTGAGTGGATCACACTTGATTGTACAGAAGATGGTCTTCAGTATATGTGGGCTAACGGTACATACAATGGTGAAGGTGGTACTAAGGACTGCGTAGCTTCAGCTACAGTAATGGATATGTCAGATGGTACACTTGATTTCCTTGGCGGACAGGATATGTTCGACGTATTCGGTGATGCAAATGCAGCAGCAAGTGGAAAGAACCTTACACAGTATGATGAGACAATCAACTCATACTGGAGAGATCAGGTTCGTCAGTACACAGCTGGTGAGAAGGATAGAGATGCTGCAATCGCTGACTTCAAGCAGCAGGTAGCTGACAACCTTGCAGTAACTGTAGAGTAATATAATACTTAGATAGATTACTAGTGCACATAAATAACGGGGCGGTGGACTAAGGTCCATCGTCCCATATTATAAGACAAATCACTATTTTTCGTGGAGGTAGATATGAAAAAGAAGAAGGGCCAAGAGGTCAGATATGCCAAATATGGTTATATATTCAGTCTTCCTTTTGTTATTGCCTTCCTTATATTTCAGCTTTATCCAATTCTGTATACACTGATTATTGGATTTACAAACCTCAAAGGTGTTGTATGTCCTGATGTACACATTTTGGACAATCCATTCGAGAACTTTCAACAGGTATTAAGTAGCCCTTCTTTCCAGAATGCACTTAAGAATACATTCTTTATCTGGATAGTTAACTTCATCCCTCAGCTGGGACTGGCGCTTCTGTTGACAGCGTGGTTTACGGATAGAAGATGGAAAATTAAGGGACAGGGAATATATAAGGTACTTATATACATGCCTAATATCATTACGGCTGCTACAATAGCAATTCTGTTTAAATCACTGTTTGATTATCCAGTAAGTCCGATGAATGATATTCTCATGAAAATTGGAATTGTAGATAAGGCATTTAACTTTCCGGTAAGTAAGTCTTGGTCTAGAGGAATCGTAGCATTTATTCAGTTCTGGATGTGGTATGGTTACACAATGCTGATCCTTATTTCCGGTGTTTTAGGTATAAATCCTGAAATATTTGATGCAGCAGAAGTTGATGGAGCTAATAGATTCCAGACATTCTGGCTCGTTACAATACCTAATATTAAAACAATTCTTCTGTTTACATTAGTAACCAGTTTGATAGGTGGTCTGAACATGTTCGATATACCTAAGCTATTCCTTCTGGGTGGACCTGATAACGCTACAACAACAACTAGCGTATTCATCTACAATCAGGCCTTCAGTGGAAGTTACATGTATAACAGAGCAGCTGCGGCTAGTATGATAATGTTTGTTATCATTATGTTCTTCTCGTCAATTCTCTTCTTCCTACTTAGAGAGAAGGATGCAGACGGTTATGGCGTAGCAGAAAGTAAAAAGCTTAAAAAACAAGCCAAACTGGCTAAGAGAAAGGGAGGTGTAGCATAATGGCTCAATCAAAAACAATGTCCTATGCAGATGTCCCTAAACAGAACAGACCAAAATCTTATGCCGCAAATAAAATTGGAATACACATCGTATTGTTCATACTTGCGATTTTAAGTATATTACCTTTTTGGGTTATGATCGTTAACTCGACCAGATCGACGACACAGATACAGCAACATGCTTTATCGCTGATTCCATCGTCACACATGGTTCAGAACTTTAAGATTCTGACAGGTAAGTCGTTCAATCCTCTGGTTGGTCTGACAAACTCATTGATTATATCTGTAGGTTCAACCCTCCTTACAGTATATTTCTCATCACTTACAGCGTACGCACTTGTTGCTTACGAGTGGAAGTTAAGAGATGCATTCTTCAAGTTCATTGTCGGTGTCATGATGATACCTGCACAGTGTACAATGATAGGTTTCTATCAGATGGTTTACAAAATCGGAATGACAAACCATTTATCAATGCTGATTCTTCCAGCGATAGCAGCACCTGCAACGGTGTTCTTCATGAGACAGTATCTGTACCCTACATTATCAATGGAGATTGTACAGGCTGCACGTATAGATGGTGCTGGTGAGTTTAGAATATTCAATACAATCGTTCTTCCTATTATGAAGCCGGCGATAGCTACACAGGCTATATTCTGTTTCGTTAATAGCTGGAACAACTTATTTACACCACTTGTACTTCTTACAGATAGTAAGAAATACACAATGCCTATTATGGTCAGCCTCCTTCGTGGAGACATTTACAAGACCGAATATGGTTCGGTATACATGGGACTGACTCTTACCGTATTACCTCTTATCATAATGTATTTGATTCTTTCAAAATACATTATCGCCGGTGTAGCACTTGGCGGTGTTAAGAGCTAAATAATTGAAAACGGCAGATCAGGTCGTAGTTAGTGAAGGTTAAAGGAAAAGCTTACCCGGATTCGGGTAAGCTTTTTCAATTAGTCGATATAATTATTTATTAAGTGAATTACTATTTCTAAGTGATTTACTTGATGCTTTCGCCTTCGTTATTTTCAAGAGTTGAAAGTCTGAGCTTTTTATAATCGCTAGGAGAGTACTTAGTGTACTTTTTGAAGGCTCTACAGAAGGATGGCAGAGTATTGAATCCACTTTGGAATGCAATATCAGTTATAGGTGTATCAGTCATCAGAAGATCCTGAGCTATTCTTATCCTCTTAAGGGTCAGATAATCATGGAAGGTATATCCAGTCTGAAGCTTAAAGAGTCTGAGAAAATGATATTTGGAGAATCCGGTATATTCTGCAGCCTGCTCAGTTGAGATATCCTCAGCATAGTTAATATCTACATATCTTAGAAGAGTATTAATTCTGCTGATAGACTGAGACAGATTGTTAGTTTCTTCTTTAACCGCATTCACAGAATGCTTTGCCAGTTCAATGAATACCTGATACATTTTAGTATAAACTATAGTTTCCCAGAAGTTGGTATTAGTAAAATATACAGAGTTCATTTCCATGAACAGCTTGTATATAGCGTCATATATATCCGGGCAGGTTTGTTCGTTTGCCAGGAATGCATCGAAGAGCAGTGGCTCTATAGTTTTGTAATCATGTGACTGGTAGAACTGATTCATCTCTATCAGATATATGAATCTTATTCCATAATGATCATTGATATATTCATGAAGAGTATTAGGTGGAATGATAAGTATATCACCTTCCTTCAGTACATACTCTTTGTTATTGACATGAATCTCGTAGCTGTTCTGTATGCAGATACATACTTCGAACGCCTCGTGAGAATGTATGTCATAGCCATCTGTCTGATTGTTATACCATATTCTGATGTGCGAAGAAGAAGTATATTTTACCTGCTCCTTACTGTTTCGAACCACTCTTGAAAAGGATGGCTCAGCAAAGTCGGGCTGCTTATACTTTTCAGGTATTTCTCTAATAGTTGTTTCGACCATATATTACTCCCCATAAAATGTAATGCTTTAAAACTACTCAGCTTCAACATTCTCCAGTTTTTCATAGAATGATACCAAAAAAATAGAACATACATAAGTGAAAATAGCTGTAAGTACTAATCCCCATAGATACCATGTATATAGTCTGATTTTTAAACTGTAATAATATAGTACAAAGGGCAGAGCCCATATAAAGAACATCTTAAACCATGTTCCCAGATTCGAAATAGCAAGCAGTAAAGAATTCAGCATTATCCTTCCTGTTGAATTCTCATACCTGGCAAGTAGTGGAAATTGCAGTGGAAATGCAAATGCAAAAAGGAAGAATTCCACTGAGACCACAATAAATAGATTCCTGGATAATTGATTATCATTCTGAATAACATATAAATATTCAAATGCCATAGAAGCCAAGTATATAAGATCTATTATCCAAATGATTATTCCTTGTTTTAAGTTTGACTTAAAAGCTTTCCAATACTCCTTGCTGATAGGTCCCTCTTCGTTGTTTACCATTTTATTTGTGACAGTGTACATTGCTGTAAATGCTGTACCAATAGTAACAATTGGTATGCATGAAATGGTAAAAAAGATATTTAGAAAGAATAAATCGCCTAGTTTTTCAAAGATTCTCCAGAACTTCTGGGCGACGGTTAATTCCTGCTCCTGTGCCTCTTCCTCTTTGTCTATTTTCTGTATATTTGAGTCAGACATTTATGTTTCCTCATAACCTTCAAAAATTCTTAAAACATTATACTTTAAGGATTGTTTTTTTTCAATAATTCTTTAATGTTTGGTTGCTTTACAGCTCTAAAATGAGTATAATAGACAGCGTGGGTTTTTTGTGAATTCACTAATATTTTTAAAGGAGAGTAGCAGTGATAGAAGATGCTATGAAAGCTGTTAAAACAGCAGAAGATACAGCTGCAGAAAAACTTCAGGCTGCGAAGGCTGAAGCCGACAAAATCCGTAAAGATTCTGAAGCTAAGGTAGAGCAGATGAAGAAGGATGCTGAGGCTAAGGCTAAGGAGAATGAGAAGTCCAGACTTGAAGAGCTCGAAGCTGGCAGAGAACAGCAGATCGAGAAGACCAGAGAAGCAGCAAATGTCGAAGCTGATAAGATGCGTAAGACAGCTGAGGAAAAAGAAAACGAAGCTATAGATGCTATTATAGATAAGTTAATATAAATATAGAAAGGCGGATAAAGTAGTGGCAATTGTTGAGATGCGAAGGCTCTCGATATATTCTACGAAGAACAATCGTAAGAAGATACTTGAGTTTTTGCAGGAAATCGGTGCCATGGAGATTGATGAGATTCAGTCTGAAGAAGTTCCTTTCGAGAAGATGGATACATCGGGAGAGAGAATAAGGTTTCAGAAGATTGCCGATGAGTTTGACCATGTTATTGAACTACTCAGTAAATACGACGATAGTAAGAAACCTCTACTTAATCTTGAAAATGATGTTATCACTCCTGAGGAATTTAGAGAGATTGAAAAGAATCGTAGGAAATATTATTCGCAGGCGAAGGATGTTCTTGAACTTGAAAGGAGTATATTCGAGAGCAAGGCGACCATCACTCGTAAGCAGAATAAGATAGCCACATTATCACCATGGAGTAAACTTGACATTCCTCTTAATAGTGAGAAAACCAAGACTACTAAAATCCTGATAGGTACATTTCCGGATATAATCAGTGAAGAGAGACTTGCTGAGATTATATCAAATGGACTGGGAGACGATATACCTGTTACATCAGAGATTCTATACAGCGAGAATCAGATAACAAATGTCTGCGTTGTTGCGTATAACTCTGTAGCTGATCAGGTTGAAGAGAATATGAGAAGCTGCGGCTTCAGTAAGCTTCCGTTCCTATCTCACAGGATACCAGTTAAGGCAATAGAAAAAAGAGAGAATGACATTGTAATTGAAGAAAAGAACATAGAGGATGCAGAGGAGAAAATCAAGGGCTTCGTTGATCTGATACCTAAGTTCAAGATAGCTTCTGATTACTTCAGAACCAGAGCAGAGAAGTACAGAGTTCTTGGAACACTTCCTCAGTCGAATAAAGTATTCTTCCTGCAAGGTTGGGTTGAGGCAGCACAGGCCGAGTCAATCAGCAAATTGTTGGAGGAAAAATACGGAGCAGTAGTTGAGATTGAACAGGATGACGAGGCAGCACCTATAAAGCTACATAATAATCATTTCTCTGAGGCGTCGGAGGGAGTGCTTGAGTCCTACGGACTTCCAACTCATGGAAGAGTTGATCCTACATTTGTTATGTCACTGTTCTATGTATTCTTCTTTGGAATGATGCTTTCAGATGCGGGTTATGGAATAATAATGGCCCTTGGTTGTGCGATAGTTCTTCTGAAATTCCCAAGAATGGCAAGCGGAACTAACAAGATGCTCAGATTATTCTTCTGGTGCGGATTATCAACAACCTTCTGGGGATTCATGTTCGGAGGCTTCTTCGGAGATGCGATAGATGTTATAGCGCATACCTTCTTCGGAGTTCCTGAAACGACGCAGGTACTTAAGCCGCTGTGGTTTGCTCCGCTTGAGAATCCAATGAGACTTCTCATCTGGTGTATGCTCTTCGGAATGATACATTTGTATGCTGGACTGGGAATGAAGGGGTATGAGTATCTGAAGAATAAGGATATCGTAGGATTTATATCTGATGTGCTGGCATGGTATATGTTCGTGACAGGACTTGTACTCATGCTTCTGCCTACACAGATATTTGCATCAATAGCTCAGATGGAATTCAACTTCCCTGATTGGTTAGGAGTCTTGTCGAAGGTTATAACAATAGCCGGAATGGCAATCATTATCCTGATGTCAGGCAGAGCTAATAAGAACTGGGGACTCAGAATAGCCCTTGGTGCTTATGATATATATGGTGTGACGGGCTGGTTATCAGATGTGCTGTCATATTCCAGACTTCTTGCACTGGGTCTTGCAACCGGAGTTATAGCGAGTGTTATCAACTCTATGGCAATCATGCAGGGCAAGACAGTTATCGGAGTAATAGTATTCATTCTGGTATTCATAGTAGGTCATACACTGAATATAGCTATCAACCTTTTAGGAGCTTACGTACATACAAATCGTTTGCAGTATGTTGAGTTCTTCGGAAAGTTTTACGACGCGGGAGGCGAACCTTTCCGTCCATTTAAAACAAATAATAAGTATATCGAAATTAAGGAGGATTAATTTTATGTCACTCGGATTTACATTAGCACTTACAGGTGCTGCACTAGCAACAATTCTTGCAGGTATAGGTTCTGCTTGGGGAGTAGGAAAGGGTGGTCAGGCTGCTGCAGGCGTAGTTAGCGAAGATCCAGCTCAGTTCGCAAAGGTTCTTATTCTTCAGCTTCTTCCTGGTACACAGGGTATCTATGGACTGCTTGTTACATTTATAACACTTTCTAAGATCGGTCTTCTTGGTGGAAGCCCAGCAGAGATCAGCACACAGCAGGGACTTTGCATACTTGCAGCTTGTCTTCCAATAGCAATCGTTGGTCTTATTTCAGCTTATCATCAGGGTAAAACATCAGTTGCATCTATCGGAATAGTTGCAAAGAAGCCTGATCAGTTTGGTAAGGCTATGCTTTTCCCAGCAATGGTTGAGACATATGCTATCCTTGCACTTCTTGTTTCAATTCTGGCAATTTCAAATATTAACGTATAATCGAGTAGATACTATAATGTTATAGGTATTATTAGTAAAGATGCGTGCTTGCTTGCAAGCAAAGCAGATTGACTGATAAAACCGTAGTAACATGCAAAGCATGTTACTGTAACGTAAATGAGGAAATGATTTTGCTTTGCAAAATCATAAGCCGCGTAGCGGCGTATTTCCGAATTGAAGTTACAATAACATAATAAACATAGAAAGGAACAGCTCATGGCAGGAATAGATAAAATAACCAGCGTGATACTTGCAGATGCTGATAAGGAATCAGCAGGCATAATATCAGCTGCAGAAGAATCTGCCAAGAAACTGATTGATAAAGCAGGTCAGGACTGTGATAACTACTTAGCTGCTGCAAATGACAGACTGGATAAGAAGCTTGCAGGAGAGAACAAGAAGACTGTTTCACAATGTGAGCAGGCAGAGAGACTTATTCTCCTCAAAGCTAAGCAGGATATAATAGACAGCATGATCGTTAAGGCTAAGGCGAAGCTTCTCATTCTTGAAAAGGAAGAATATTTTAATAATCTTCTGAAGCTTCTTGAGAAGCAGGCTCAGTCTGAGAAGGGAGTTCTTCTCCTGAATAAGAAGGATCTGGATAGAATACCTTCCGACTTCGGCGAAAAGGTCAATCAGGTAGCTACCAAAAAGGGTGGCATGATAGATATATCTCAGGACACTGTGGATATAGATGGTGGATTTATTCTTAAGTATGGAAATATAGAGATTAATTCATCTTTTGAAGCTCTATTTGATGAGAATAAAGAAGAATTGACAGATATAGTAAATAATTTACTTTGGTAAGATTGGAGTAGACAGTAAATGAGAGATGCGGATTATATCTATGCAGTTGCATGTATTCGCGCCAAAGAGAAAACCTTACTGACTGATGCTGACATTCAATCTATGGTAGGAATGAAGAGCGAGAAGGAAGTTCTATCATATCTGACCGAGAAGGGATGGGGCGATGGTTCAGTTGGTAGCGATATGGAAAAGGTACTTGCTACTGAAGAAGAAGCACAGATGCGTCTACTGAGAACACTTGGAGTTAACTCTGAGATAATAGATGTTCTATTTATACAGGAACTTTATCACAATCTCAAAGCTGCTATAAAGGAAGTATGTACTGGTTTAGATGATGGAATGGCCTTCTATGATCATGACAAGTACGGCAAGGATCAGATGCTCAGTATTATAAGAGATAAAGATTTTGAGAAGCTTCCTGAATATATGAGAAAAATCGCAGAAACAGCTCTAGACTTTATGTTAACCACCAGAGATGGTCAGAGACTTGATATGATGATAGACAGAGCTTGCCTCGATGCGACAATAGAATCAGCTAAACTTACAAAGGATAGATTCCTTATAGAGTACGCAGAGACGAAGGTTCTGATGTCGGACATCAAGATAGCAGTCAGAGCTGCTGATACCAGAAGACCTCTCAACGTTATAGAAGAGGCTCTGGCACCAGTTGGACAGCTTGATACTAAGAAGCTGGCGGTAGCAGCTGCAACTAATCGTGATTCTGTTTATGAGTTTTTGGAGAGAGTTGGATACCGAGATGCTGTGGAAGCACTAAAGGATTCCTTCTCCAGTTTCGAGAAATGGTGCGATGATTATGTGATGGGTACACTTATGAATCAGAAGACAAATATTCAGTCCAGTGGACCAATAGTTGCATTCTTCTTGGCAAAACAAAACGAGATAAGAACAGCAAGAATCATTATGACTGCAAAGGCGAATGGTTTCGGCGAGGACGTTATCTCGGAAAGGGTAAGGAAAATGTATGGATGAGAATAGAATAGCTGTAATAGGCGACTATGATAGTATCTATGGTTTTGCTTCCCTTGGACTGAGTACATTTCCGGTTGATGGCGAAGAGGAGGCAGTCAGAACACTGAAGAATCTGGCAAGCAGCGGATATGGAATCATATATATTACAGAAGAACTTGCTGCTGTAACTGCAAAACAGATACAGAAATATAGAGAAGAGATGACACCTGCAATCATTCAGATACCAGGTGTTAAGGGTAATACCGGAGACGGAATAATGGCTGTACGCCGTTCAGTTGAACAGGCAGTCGGAAGCGACATCCTATTCGGTGAATAACCCCAAAGTGAGTATATAGGGACGGTTCTCATATACTCACTCTAGATTGAAGAAAAAATGAGTATATGAGAACCGTCCCTATATACTCATTTTGGAAGAAAGGAGATACACTCCATGGGAGTAGTTGGTAAGATTAAGAAGGTAGCCGGACCTCTCGTAATTGCAACAGGTATGCGTGACGCGGATATGTTCGACGTTGTACGTGTTAGTAATGAGAGGCTTATCGGTGAAATAATAGAGATGCACGGAGACGAAGCATCTATACAGGTATATGAGGAGACAGCAGGACTTGGACCTGGCGAACCTGTTGAATCAACAGAGGTTCCTCTATCAGTTGAACTTGGACCTGGTCTTATGGGTTCTATCTATGATGGTATTCAGAGACCTCTTACAAAGATTATGGAGGTTACCGGTGGAAATCTGCTGGAGCGAGGAGTTGAAGTTCCATCTCTTGATAGAGAGAAGAAATGGGACTTTGTAGCTACTGCCAAGGCAGGCGACAAGGTTCAGGCAGGAGATATCATCGGAACAGTTCAGGAGACTGAGGTTGTAACTCAGAAGATAATGGTTCCTTACGGAGTTGAAGGAACTATTAAGAGTATAGAGAGTGGCTCATTTACTGTTACAGAGACCGTTGCAGTAGTTGAAACAGAAAATGGCGAGAAGGAACTTACCATGATGCAGAAATGGCCGGTTCGTAAAGGACGTCCATATGCTAAGAAGCTTCCACCACGTCAGCCACTGATAACAGGACAGAGAGTAGTAGATACATTCTTCCCTATAGCTAAGGGTGGTGTTGCTGCAGTTCCTGGACCATTCGGTTCCGGTAAGACAGTTATCCAGCATCAGCTTGCTAAATGGGCAGATGCAGAAATAGTTGTATATATCGGATGTGGTGAGCGTGGTAACGAGATGACAGACGTTCTGAACGAGTTCCCGGAGCTTAAGGATCCTCGAACAGGCGAGTCTCTTATGAAGAGGACTATCCTAATTGCCAACACATCAGATATGCCTGTTGCTGCCCGTGAGGCATCTATATATACAGGTATCACTCTTGCAGAGTACTTCCGTGATATGGGATATTCAGTAGCCCTTATGGCAGATTCCACATCAAGATGGGCTGAGGCACTTCGTGAGATGTCAGGACGTCTGGAGGAAATGCCTGGTGAGGAAGGTTATCCTGCATACCTTGCATCCCGTCTTGCTCAGTTCTACGAGAGAGCCGGTCATGTGGTTTGTCTTGGTAGTGATGGAAGAGAAGGCGCGCTTTCAGCCATCGGTGCCGTATCTCCTCCTGGTGGTGATATATCAGAGCCTGTATCACAGGCAACACTGCGTATAGTTAAGGTGTTCTGGTCACTGGATGCTCAGCTGGCATATCAGAGACACTTCCCTGCTATTAACTGGCTTAACAGCTACAGCTTGTACCTGGATGAGATTAAGGGCTGGTTCGATGAAAATGTTGATGAGGACTGGATGAAGCTTAGACAGAACCTGATGGGACTGCTTCAGGAAGAGGCATCACTTAATGAAATCGTTAAGATGGTAGGTATGGATGCCCTGTCACCTCAGGACAGACTTAAGATGGAGGCTGCACGTTCTATACGTGAGGACTTCCTGCATCAGAATTCATTTGATGAAATAGATACTTATACATCTATACAGAAGCAGTTCTATATGCAGAAGCTTGTATGGCTCTTCTATGATGAGAGTTCTAAAGCACTTAAGGAAGGTGCTAATATAAATGATATCGTAGCCATGAGTGTTCGTGAGGATATAGGTCGTTACAAGTATACAGAAGAGGATAAGATAGAGGATAGATATAAGGAAGTGCATGATGCACTTATCCGTGAGGTATCCGGACTTATCGGAAAGGAGGAAGACTAATGCCTAAAGAGTATCGTACTATACAAGAAGTTGCCGGCCCACTTATGCTGGTAAAGGATGTAGAAAATGTAAAGTATGACGAGCTGGGTGAGATAGAACTGGCAAATGGCGAGAAGCGTCGTTGTAAGGTTCTTGAGATAGATGGCAGCAATGCATTAGTTCAGCTCTTCGATAATGCAACAGGTATTAACCTTGAGAGTAGTAAGGTTAAGTTCCTCGGACGTTCACTTGAACTTGGCGTGTCAGGCGACATGCTTGGTCGAGTATTCGATGGACTTGGACGTATAGTAGATGGTGGACCTGAGATCCTTCCGGAAGCAAGAATGGATATAAATGGTCTTCCTATGAATCCTGCTGCCAGAGCATATCCGGAAGAGTTTATCGAGACTGGTGTATCGGCTATTGAT
>CAMKQB010000049.1 GCA_946414825.1 uncultured Lachnospiraceae bacterium | reverse complement strand
ATGTTCCTTGTTGAACCTCTTCATTCTAAGTTTAACCTTATCCATTTCCTTGAACCTGGTTAACATAATCTGTTCGAGATCCTTCGCTGTCTTACCACTGGTAAGTGTATAATATTTACGAGAAACATTCTGAAGCTGTTTTATAGTTAAAGCTAGAATAACACCTAATGCTATTATTAATAGTAGCAAAATGATGATGATGATCTCTAGCCTGATTCCAAAAACCTCAGTTGCAAGTATCATTATTTCACTCTCCTTAAATAGCAGCACCTGTCTTTATGATATGAACTATTCTCTCCAAATCATCAGATGATACATATTCTATTTCAATTTTACCTTTTTTACCCTTAGATTTAATAACCACCTTTGATCCAAGAGTTGTTTTTAGATTTTCTGCAAGTTCAGCGAGCACTGCCTCCATAGCAGTATCCTTAGTATTAGTTACTTCCTTGCCATCCTTATCTATTTCTTTACCATTTAGGATATTATTAACGCCTTTAACAAGCTTTTCGCTATCACGAACACTAAGTCCTTCATCAAAAATAGTAAGCGCAGTTTCATACTGTACATCGGCATCTTCAATAGCAAGAAGGCATCTAGCATGTCCAGATGAAATCATATCATCTACTATCATTTGCTGAACCTTGTCTGAAAGTTTAAGAAGACGAAGCGAATTAGTAATAGTAGGTCTACCTTTAGAAACTCTATCCGCAACTTCATCTTGTTTAAGATTATATTCTTCAATAAGAGCTTTATATGCTAAAGCTTCTTCTATTGGATTCAGGTCTTCTCTCTGAAGATTCTCAATAAGAGCAACTTCCATACGCTCTTTATCAGTATATTCACGAATAATAACTGGAACTTCCTTAAGACCAGCCATTCTAGCTGCACGCCATCTACGCTCACCAGCAATTATTTGATAAGAACGGCCTTTCTTTGATACAACCAACGGCTCAATAACACCATACTTCTTAATAGAATCAGCAAGCTCAGAAAGAGCATCCTCATTGAAATTCTTTCTTGGCTGACCTTTATTAGGCTCAATGTCAGTTATTTTAAGTTTAGTATCCGCAGGAACTTCTTTAACTACTTCTTTTACGACTTCCTTCTCTACTTCTTTAATTACAGTTTTAACCTTTGGGGTTTCCTTTGTTTTACTAGAACTCGACTTCTTCTGGTCATCATCTGCTTGAAGAAGAGAGTTAAGTCCCTTACCCAAACCACGTTTTGGTGCCATCATAAACCTCCATTATTGAAACAGTTTATTCTTTATAACTTCATCAGCTAATTTTCTATATGCTTCTGCTCCACTAGATCTGCTATCATACATATTAATTGGAAGGCCAAAGCTTGGTGCTTCTGCCAAACGAACATTTCTAGGAACAAGTGTATCATAGATTATCTCATCTAGATTCTCTCTTACATTGTCAACAACATCCTGTGAGAGATTATTTCTGGTGTCATACATAGTAAATACAACACCTTCTATTTCCAGATTACGATTTAGCTTTTTCTTTATCATATTAATAGTATACAAAAGCTGCGACAATCCTTCGAGAGCATAGAACTCACACTGTATAGGAACTATCACAGTATCAGCTGCTGTCATAGCATTAATAGTAAGCATACCTAAAGCTGGTGGACAATCTATAATAATAAAGTCAAACATCTTACGAATATTTCTTACTATATTCTTGAGTATATGCTGTGGCTTATCTAAATCAATAAAGTCAACCTCGGCACCAGCTAGATTTCTACTAGAAGGAACAAGGTTGAGATTTGGGAATACATTAACTAACATACATTCGCCAAGATTACACTCACCAAGTAAAGCTTCATATATGGTATTCTCTAGATCATCTTTATTAACACCTAGACCACTGGTAAGGTTTCCTTGGGAATCCATATCAATAGCCAGGACCTTCTTACCCTTTTCAGCGAGACAAGCAGCAAGATTTATAGCGGTGGTTGTTTTTCCGACTCCACCTTTCTGATTTGCTATAGCAATAATTCTACCCATCAAACACCTCTAAAATACATAAAATCAAAAGATTTATCTATTATAACACCTTTCATATATTTATTCCATATGTTTCACGTGAAACATATCAGATCACAAAGAGAGGAAAATCCTAGCACTCAACATCAAATGTTTCATGTGAAACACTAAATAATTAGTATGCATTATTCTAACGAAAGTATATATGAATCAAGACTTATAGTATAAAACGGTAGCGGGATTTTATAAGATTTAAGGAGGGAGTTTCATTATTTGTATGCTGCGAGCGATCTTGTTTGAGCAAAAATTCCTTCCTTATATATAATAAGAGAAATTTTTGCGAGTTAAAGCCGAGCAGCAATACAAACTGAAAAGACCGACTATAAATCTATAAAATCTTAGAGTGTTTTATACTATAAGTCGTGATTCTTATATAAAAGTATATATAATCCCATGTTTCACGTGAAACATAAAAAGCTCTCCGAAATGGAGAGCTTAATACTCATACATATATAATTGTTTCACGTGAAACATTTTTTACATCTTCTCAACAACACCAATTCCGAGAAGATCAAGGGAATCCTTAAGGATTCTTCTAGTTATATAAGTTAATGTACATCTAGCATCACGAACATTCTTCTCATCTACAGCGATACGATTCTCAGTATAGAACCTGTTAAAGGCCTGAGCTAGATCAACAGCATATCTGGCAACAACTGAAGGCTCATATCTATCAGCTGCATCTACAACAACCTGTGGGAATCTATTGATTTCCTTTAGAAGTTCTGTACTTGTCTCATCTGAAAGGATTGAAAAATCTATATTACCATCTGGTGTAAAATCAGAAATATTTCTAAGAATACTTGAGCATCTTGCATAAGTATACTGAACATAAGGACCAGTTTCACCCTCAAAACTTGTTATATGACTCCAACTGAAGGATACATCCTTAATTCTCTGATTATATAAATCGTTGAAGATAACCGCACCAACACCAACAATTCTGGAAGCCTCATCCTTTTCTTCAGCAGATAAATCGGGATTCTTTTCTTCTATAATCTCACGTATCTTACTGATAGCCTCATGAAGAATATCCTCGGCATATATTACATTTCCACCTCTAGTAGAAAGCTTTTCACCCTGAAGACTAACTAGTCCATAAGGGATATGTACCAGGCTATCCTTTGCCCATTCATTTCCAAGAAGTTCCATAACCTTGAATACTTGAGCAAAGTGAAGTTTCTGCTCCTGTCCTGTTACATATAGGCATTTTGTGAAGTTATATGTAGCTTTTCTATATTCAACAGCGGCTATATCTCTTGTAGCATATATTGAACTACCATCCTTCTTAAGAATTAGACAAGGAGACATATCATATTCTGAAAGATCCACAATCTTTGCTCCTTCACTATCCGTAAGAAGGTTTTTATCCTGAAGTTCCTTAACTACAGAATCAGTCTTATCTCTATAGAAACTTTCTCCTGTATAATGGTCGAATTCAACACCCATTAGTTTATAGGTTCTCTTAAATTCTTCCAGACTTATATCAAAGAACCATTTCCATATCTTAAGAGCTTCCTCATCACCAAGCTCCATCTTATGGAACCAGGCTCTAGCTTCATCCTCAAGTTCAGGATTTTTGTCAGCCTCATCATGGAAGAGGACATAGAGTCTCATAAGCTCTTCTATACCCTTTTCTTTAACAGCCTCCTCTGATCCCCAGTTCTTATAAGCAACGATAAGCTTACCAAACTGAGTTCCCCAGTCACCTAAATGGTTGATTCTTTCAACTTTATATCCAAGCTTTGAATATATCTTATATAATGAATTACCAATAACTGTAGTTCTTAGGTGTCCAACATGAAAGTTTTTAGCGACATTTGGAGAAGAATAATCTATACAGATAGTCTTTCCTTTACCAATTTCTGAAGAACCAAAGCTATCAGATATACTATTTGATACAACTGTACTAGCAAACTGATCTTTATTAAGGAAGAAATTGATATATGCTCCTAATACCTCTACCTTTTCAATAAAGTCTGCCTGTCCAAGAGAATCTGCTATATCCTTAGCTATCATTGGTGGAGCCTTATGTAATTCTTTAGCTAGTCTAAAGCAAGGAAATGCATAATCACCCATTTCTTTCTTAGGTGGTTGCTCAAGAAGTTCGCTTATCTGCTCAGCATTAAGCACCTCAATCGCATCGTCTAGTAGTTTAACTATTTTATCTTTCATTTTTTCCTCCAAATTACTCATATTTAAATGAGAATTCTATATTTGTACCCTTATCATTATATATTTTATACTTTCCACCTAGCATAAATAATATTTCATTTGCCCTGTGTAGGCCGCTATGCCATTCTGAAGCAGCCATATAGTTTGTTGGTATTCCAACACCATCATCATTTATACGAATATATATATTATGATTATTTTCTTCGGCCTCAAACTTAATATTCTTTGCCTTTGAATGCTTTACTATATTATCAAAGAAGATATTTAAAAGTTTATTAAGCGCGAGATATCTTGCATAGGATGGATCATGTAGAAAAGTACCAAGATGATAATCTACATTGATGTTACTATGCTTCTCAGCAAATAATTTAATGTAATTACTAAGCATTTCCTTCACATGGATAGTATCATCAAAATTGTAGTTTAATTTATTTAGCTGATCATCAATAACCATTATCATATTCTTATGACTTCCAGCTATATCATCTACAATAACTTTGCTTCTACCTGGACTACTATATATATAACCTCTGACATTATCAAGTTTATGATTATTATCCTGTATAACCTTCTTAACCTTTTTATCTAGAATAGTAGAGTGGTAAGTATCATCATAGGCCTCTAGCATAAGTATATTATCTAGATGCTTCTTAAGTTTTTCAGCATCTTCGAGAGTCTTATTCTCTTCTCGCTCTTTTTCTTTCTTCTGATCTTCCTTAATTGTCAGATCTTTCTGACGAATGAGGTCCTCCTGTTTACCAAACTCAAGCATCATGTTAGATAGAGAAGACTTAGCTTGTTTTAGATTCTTTAATCTCTTATCAATTGATTTAAGATAAATGGTTTCTTCATTTATACTATATTCATAATCATCTCGTTCAGAAGATAGTTTTTTGATTTCTGCAAGCAGTTCTTTTTCCTTCTCAGTTTCCTCGACCTGAATAGGAATAGGGCTGAAGACACTTTTTCTATAATCAGTATTAAGAGAATATACATTCCTTGTTCTTGATAACTCGTCAAGTCTGACATTTACTTCAAACAGTTTTTCTTTACTTTCCTGAAGCTTAGTATCATGTTCGGAATATAATCTACTAAAGTATGTAAGCATCTCATCGATAGTATCAGATATGTTAGTATAATTTTTTCTCATATTAATACCTCATCCCTTTATTTCTCATCCTGATCCTGATTCTGATCTTGATTCTTATCTATATCCCTATCTACTTTTTTATCAATATTTTTCTTCTTCTTTTTCTTGTCCGTTACTATTTCTGTATCTATATCTTTTTTCTTTTTCTTCTTCTTTTTTCTTGGTATTCAGTATCTAAATCTTTCTTCTTTTTCTTAATAACTTCTTTATCTATATCTTTTAATTTATCTATTTTTTCTTGATTATCTTCTTCCTTAGCCTTAAGTCTTGGATCTCTACTTCTAGGGAAATACTTAATTGTTCTCTTACTGTTATACATCTGAATCTTTTTCCTGATTTTGATGAAAACAATAAGGAATATCAATAATAGTATTAAAGCTATAAGTATAACAATAATTCGCTTAGCCCATTTAAGGACTTTTGATTCAGGCTTAGGCGTATTATTCTGAGCTATTATTGCGTCTGTTGAAGAAGCAATAACTGGTGGAAGATTAATAGTAATATCTGTTCTTCCTATTTCAACTCCATTATATGAAAAAATAATCTGACCAGCTATACCATTCTGTGGTTCTACATAGAAATTAACAGTTTGAAGTATATCTGATTCATTTACAAAGGAACGTATATAGAATGAATAATTTCGGTTTACATAATATTTTGGTAATTCATGATTTAAATCATCATAATAATTCGATAGAACATTTAGATTTTCATTATTCACTGATCTAAAATCAAAATTAGTAAGTGGCTTATATAAGTTATAATTATTAAAACAGAAATCATCTAGCTTTATAGTATCTAAATAACTTTCTGTCGTAGGATTACATCTCATTACTACAGTAACAAGTCTACGTCCATCTCTTTCAGCAAAAGATATGAGAGTAGCAAGTGCTGCTTCTGTATATCCAGTCTTACCACCAGTACAATATTCATAATAGTATTCACCATTTCCTGAATAAGTAAGTCTGTTTTCTTGCCACAGAGGTCTCTCTTCATTCATGTTAGTTTCTGGAATAGTGTAACTCTGTGAGGAAATAAGCTTTTTAAATTCAGGATACTGGTAAGCAGCCTTTCCAATAAGAGCCATATCATAGCAGCTTGTATAATGATCATTATTCTGAAGACCATTAGGATTTACAAAATGTGAATCCAGACAACCAAGCTCCTTAGCTCTCTGATTCATCATATCTGCAAAGCCTTCTGTAGATCCACCTATATATTCTGCTATAGTAAGAGCACATTCATTTCCAGAGTTAAGCATCATTCCGTATAGTGCACTTTTAAGTGTAAGCTTTTCGCCACTTTGAAGTCCTATAGCAGAGCTTCCATCTTCAACCTGACTCATGACGCTATCAGAAACTGTGAGCTCATCATTTACATTTCCATTTTCTACTGCAAGTAGACAAGTCATTACCTTTGTTATACTTGCAGGGTATAACTGCTCATGAGCATTTTTTTCATATAATATATCACCAGTATCAACATCCATTACTATACCTGCTTCGGCATTTATAGATGGTGCATCTGATGGAACTATAGCAGCATCTGTAGAAGATGCAGTATTACCAGCTATTTGTGTAGCTGAACTTCCTGCATATGAATCTATTCCATTAAAACAACAACCTAAAACTATTAATATAATAAGAAAATATATCTTAATTGAGTTCTTCATTTATTTATATCCAGTCTAATAAAAGTCCATAGCTCCTTTAATTATCCTACTTTTTAAGAAAAATCACAAGACATTTTGACAGATTATGGTCTTTTCAGTATACTACACTAAGTTAATTAAAATATGGAGGTCTGTATGAGACTAAGAAATATACCCGGCGCAAGAGAAACAATAGCAGAAAGTGAATTTGTTATTCATAACGAAGAAAAGTACAAAGGTAAGTGGAAGGAAGTATTCGGTAACGATAATCCTATTCACCTGGAGATAGGTACAGGTAAAGGTTCATTTATCATGGAAAGTGCCAGAAGAAATCCTGATATTAACTATATTGGAATAGAGAAGTACTCAAGTGTTCTTCTTAGAGCTTTGGAAAAGATGGAAGAAGAGGAGCCTAGACTTACCAATCTTGTATTTATCAGAATGGATGCTGAATATATCGAAAATGTTTTCAAAAAGGATGAGATAGATAATATATTCCTAAACTTTTCCGACCCTTGGCCAAAGGAAAGAACTGCTAAGAGACGTCTGACTTCTGATAGGTTTCTTAAGAGATATACTAATATAATGAAGAAAAGCGGAAGAGTGACATTTAAGACTGATAATATAGATTTATTTAATTATTCTGTTGAAACTGCTAAGGAATGTAATTGGAATATTCTTGTTGAGACTAGGGATCTTCATAAGTCAGAATATAATGAAGGAAATATAATGACTGAATATGAGAAGAAGTTTTCTCAGCTTGGTAATAAGATTAATATGATGATTATATCTCAGCCGGAAAATGAGTAAATAGTGTCAGTTCTTATTTACTCATTAAATGAGCAAAAATAGGGACGGTTCTGTTTTACTCGCTTAATAAATTAAGTAAGTAAAACAGAACCGTCCCATTTTGCTCATTAATAATTATTTTTTCTTTATAATTATTTGTTATTTCTCTTTGGGAAAACTACTACCTTACGGTATGGCTCTTCTCCCTCAGACTTTGTTGATACATACTTATCACCCTGAAGTGTAGAGTGGATGATGCGTCTCTCATATGGATTCATTGGCTCAAGTGAGAATGGTCTTCTTGACTTCTTAACCTTGAATGCAATATTCTTTGCAAGATTCTCAAGTGTCTCTCTACGTCTTTCTCTGTAGTTCTCTGTATCGAGCTTGATACGAATATATGTATCGCTCTTCTTATTTACGAAAAGACTGATAAGATACTGAAGTGCGTCAAGTGTCTGACCTCTCTTACCAATGATGATTCCCATCTCTGGTCCTTCAACATCGATGTTCATTGTTCTTGTGTACTTATCAAGTGTTATATCTATCTGAGCTTCCATTTCCATAGCCTCAAATAGCTTAACAAGATAACTCTTTGTCTCATCAATTATTGAATCATCTATTTCAGCAGGTTCAAGATTTTCTTCTTCCTGATTTGGCTCCTCCTTCTTTACTTCTGAAGCCTTATCAACTACTGGCTCAGCTTCCTTAACCTTAGTTTCTTTCTTTTCTGCAGGTTTAGCTGACTTCTTAGCTGACTTACCAGGTTTCTTAGCTGTACTCAGGATGTCATCGATTTCGTCCTTAACTTCCTGCTTTGGTTTAGCCTTAATAACAGCTGGCTTAGAACCAAGTCCAAGGAAACCGCTGCTTCCCTTGCTAATTACTTCTATATCAAGTTCAGAGCTTGCTATACCAAGAGTAGTAGCAGCTTCTATCATAGCATCTTCAACTGTTTTTCCGGAAAATTCTCTATATTCCATTATTATTTTACCCCCGAATCATTGAATCTCTTAACGGCATTTGCTTTATCAGCAAGTGAACCTTTCTTAGGAGCTTCGTTTTCAACAGAACTATCATAGTTCTTTAAATTCATATTTCCATATTTGTTCAGACTCTTATTAGTAGAAGTACTACTTGATGATTCATCACTAGTCTGACCCATAGCAGCTTCAGTCATTCTCTGACCTAATGTCTTCTTACCACTAGCTTTTCTCTTAGCTATTTCCTTAGCTGCCTTTGCTTTCTGCTTCTCAACCAGCTTCTCCATATCAATGTGATCATAATAAAGATTAGTAAACACAGTAATAAGGAAACCAACAAATGCAGAAACAGCCCAATATATACCGAGTCCGGCAGGTGCACTTACTGTGATAATAAATGACATAACCGGCATGAAATACATTGATCTACGCATAGATTTCATCTGAGCATCCTGCTGAGGATCACCTGTTTCATTCATAGGCATAACTATCATAGATAGTAACTGACATATAAATGAAGCTATTGGAATAAGCAGTGCAGGTGTAAGCTTAAGTCCAGGTGCTTCAGATAAGTTAATACCAAAAATAAAACGATTAACTCTATTTATCTGGTCACTATTCTGAGCTATAAGATTTGCAACCTCTGGATTAGATGAAAATGCACTAGCAACTTTATCTAATAAAGATTCATTACATCTATAAAGTACATCTATTACACTATTAAGTGATTCTAATCCTTTACCTGAAGCAGCATCTGTAGATGTAGCAAATTCAACAAGCTTAGTTGTAAGTCTTGGAATCTTGTTACCATCTATAAAGTCAGACATTATCTTGTAACCATTGTCTGTCTTCATAATAGCCTGAGCTATTGGTTCATAAAGAGCTTTTACCTTTGGTACATAAGCAGGAATATTCTGAATAACGTTATATAAACCGATAAATACAGGGAACTGAATAAGTGATGTTATACAACCCTGAGTCATCTTGATACCGTACTTTTCCTGTAACTCACGAGTTTCCTGCTGCTGGGCAAGCATAGATTCCTGATCCTTCTTACCCTTATATTTCTTAGTGATCTTATTAAATTCAGGTCTAAGGAACTGCTGAATCTTAGAAGATCTTGTTGTTTTCAGGTTAAATGGAAAAAGTAGAAGTCTTATAATTACAGTAAATACAACAATACTGAGAGCAATAGACTCTATTCCCATACCATTAAACAGAGTATAAATGGCATTAAAAAGAAGACCAAGCAGTTTAGTAACCGGTCCCATTATAATACCAGTATTCTGTGTTAGTATCATTTTATTCTCCTCTATGGAACAGGATCATATCCACCATGATTAAAAGGATTGCATCTAAGTAATCTCCAAATAGTAAGAAGAGTTCCTTTAAAGAAACCATGCTTCTGATATGCTTCTATAGCATACTCCGAACAAGTAGGATAAAAGATGCACGTACTATGTCCTTTTAGGTGAGATAAATGTTTCCTATAGAATTTGATAAAAGCTATACAAATATTCTTCATAATTAATAACTATCTGATAATACTATGTTTGCGACATAAGTGTAGGAAAGCACTTTCTATTTCTTGAAAGCTCTTTCCTTTGGCAGTATGTCTCGCTACAACAATAATGTCATAGCCTTCCTTAATATTATCCACATTCAATCTGTAGCTTTCTTTTATAAGACGCTTTATTCTATGTCTTATAACACTATTACCGACCTTTTTACTCACAGAGATTCCAATTCTACTGTACTCCTGGTCTGCAGGTAGGATGTACATCACTAAATATTTATTTGCCAACGATTTTCTGTGGTTATACACCTGGCTAAACTCTCTGGAGTTTTTTAATGAAATAATACTATTCATATTAATTTGAATTATGCTGTAAGAGATTTTCTACCCTTAGCACGTCTAGCTGATAACACCTTACGTCCATTAGCTGTACTCATTCTCTTTCTGAAACCATGAACCTTAGATCTTGATCTCTTCTTTGGCTGAAATGTCATCTTCATAATTTTTTCTTCCTTTCTATATATGATATATTCTGCCCTGAAAAGAGGGCAAATCTACAATATTATATTTTTTATATATATAAAAGTCAAGCAAATTAAGGGTTTTATAACTAATTTATCAACAAATAAAAAAATCTTAATTTTATTTTGTTGACATAATTTATCAACATTTTGTGAATAAATTGTTGATAACCTCCTTATATTTTGTTTATTTATTGTTTTAATTTAAAAAATTATGGCTAAACTATTTACTTTTCCACATAAAAAATAATAAACATTTTTTTCCACATAATTGACATAAAGCATAATTTTTAGACTGTCTTTTAACCTTGAGAATATTGCTCTTTTGTAGTAGAATATAGAAGTGCTTTTTTGCCCTTCTAGGAGGCTTAAATTTGCATTTAAATTAAATTTTTATAATTTTTTATATATAGAAGCAAATGATGGGGTTAATATTTCAATGAAAGATCAAATAATAAATAACTGGGATAGTATTTTAAACACTCTAGAAACTCACTATGACGTATCCAAGATAATTATCGAGACCTGGATTCGTCCACTGAGTATATATGAGGTAAAGAATAATACTATCTATTTTTATGTTGATGAAAAGAGAGGAAAGCATGGCGTAGACTATCTACATAATAAGGGATACGACATGTTTCTTCTATCATCTATAAGAGAGTTCTTTAACGATCCAACAATAGAACTAATAATAGATGAAAAATACAAATTTGTAGTGGATAGTGATGATAAATCTACTATTAATATACATGATCAGGGACCATATAGTGCAGACTACTATCAGGCTGTTAAAAAGAGTAATCTTGATCCTATGTATACATTTGAAAATTTTGTCATTGGTGAAAGTAATAGACATGCATATGCTACTTGTACAGCAGTTGCGGATCTTCCAAGCCAGGATGCACTTAATCCTTTATTCCTTTATGGAGGCTCAGGACTTGGCAAGACACATCTGATTCAGTCTATTGCACATTTCATTTTGCAGCATAATCCTTCTATGAATGTGTTATATGCATCCTCAGAGAGATTTACTAATGATATCATCACTGCTATTCAGAAGAATAAGACAGAAGAATTCAGAAATATATATAGACAGGTAGATGTACTTATAATAGATGATATTCAGGAAATTATTGGTAAGGAAAGAACCCAGCAAGAGTTCTTCAACACATTTAACTTCCTATATGAAGCAAAGAAACAGATTATTTTATCATCAGATAGACCACCTAAAGAAATAAAAGAGCTGAATGAAAGACTTCGTTCAAGATTCGAGTGGGGAGTTCCTATTGATATTCAGGCTCCTGACTATGAAACACGTATGGCTATCCTTAGAAATAAGGCTGAAAAAGGTGGAATGAATAACATTCCAGAAGAAGTCCTGGTTTATATTGCTGAAAATATAGTATCTAATGTAAGAGAACTTGAAGGAGCACTTAATAAACTAAGTGTTTATACAAAGCTTAGCAATGAAGACCTTACTATAGATCTGGCAAAAGAAACTCTTAGAGATCTTATATCTAAGGATACAGATAAAAATATTACTCCAGATGATATCTTATCAACAGTTTCTGAACACTTAAATGTTAGTATCTCTGACATTCAGTCCATAAAAAGAAGCAAAGATATAGCTATTGCAAGACAGACTGTCATGTATCTATGCCGCACACTTACTGATAAAAGCTTACAATCTATAGGTGAAGCAGTTGGTGGAAAAGATCATGCAACAGTTTATAACGGTATTAAGAGAATAGAAGACAAAATTAAGAAAGATCCACAGTTTGAATCCACCTTAAATGTCATCATAAACAAGCTTAATCCACAATAATAAAAATCAAAAAACATCGATATAAAAGAATTATGAACATCGTAATATGGCTGTTTTACTTAGTTAAAGGCCTATTTCAACATATCAACAAACACTACTATTACTACTACTAAAATTATTTATATATTAATAGTGAGATGAAAGCCGAAAGGAGCATTTTCAAAAATGAGAATCAAATGTAAGAAACAAACATTGTTAGCAGGACTTAATACAGTTTCAAAAGCTGTAGCAACTAAAACTGTTAAGCCTATATTAGAATGTATTCTTCTGGAAGCACATAATGGAGAGCTTAAGCTAACTGCTAATAATCTTAATCTTGGAATAGAGACATTTATTGAATGTACTATTCTTGAAGAAGGAACAATTGCACTTAATTCAAAGCTATTTACTGACATTATCAGAAAGATGCAGGATAGCGATATAGATATTGAATCAAGTAATGATTATAAAACAACTATCATATGTGAAAAGTCCAGATATGATATTCCTTGCTGGTCAGGTGAAGAATTCCCTGAGCTTATGTCAGTTAATAAAGAGAAGAGTATAGTTATTTCTCAGCTGGGACTTAAGGATATCATTAGACAGACTATCTTCTCAGTTTCAGATAATGAGAATTCTAAGCTTATGAGTGGTGAGCTTTTCGAGGTTAAGGATAATGTTCTTTCAGTAGTTTCACTTGATGGACATAGAATCTCAATGAGAAAGGTTAACCTTAAGGATGACAATTCAGATGTATCAGCTGTAGTTCCTGGAAAAACACTTCAGGAAATCAGCAAGATAATAAATGGAGATGCTGAAGAAGATGTAATTATTTATTTTGCTGATAAGAATATGAGTTTCGAGTTTGGAAAGACCAGAGTTGTTTCAAGACTTATTGAAGGAGAGTATTTCAAAATAGCTCATATGCTTTCAATGGATACATCACTTATGGTTAAGGCAAATAGAAGTGAGCTGATTGGATGTATAGATAGAGCATCTCTACTTATTCAGGAAACAGATAAGAAGCCTATTATTGTAAGTGTAAAGAATGATAACAATCTGTATATTAAGCTTGATACAAATATGGGATCCATTAAGGAAGAGATGGAAATAGAGAAAGAAGGAAATGAGATAGTTATTGGTTTCAATCCTTCCTTCATTATGGATGCACTTAGAGTTATAGATGATGATAAAGTAAATATTTATATGAATGATTCAAAGAGTCCTTGTATTATCAAGGATAATGACAATACATTTACTTACATCATACTTCCAATAAATATTAATCCAGATGCATATTAAGGAATAATCATGATTACTATAAATTTAAGAGAAGGCGAAGAATATATAAAGCTTGGTCAGGCAATGAAGAAAGCTGGACTTGTTGGTTCAGGAGTTGATGCCAAGATTATTATTCAGGACGGTCTTGTCAAAGTAAATGGTGAAGTAGATACTCGCCGAGGTAAAAAGCTTTATAAAGGTGATACCTTTGAATATGACAACAATGTAGTAAAGGTAGAAGATTAAGTAAATGTATGTTGAAACGCTGGCATTAAGAAATTTCAGAAATTATGAAGCCTTAGATATTATTTTTAGTGATAAGATAAATATTTTGTATGGCGATAATGCACAGGGTAAAACAAATATACTTGAATCTATATATTTATCAGCAACTACAAGATCTCATAAAAGAGCAAAAGAAAAAGATATTATAAGGTTTGGTGAAGAGGAATCTCACATCAGACTTAATATTAAAAAGAGAGATGTTGGTCATAGAATAGATGTTCATTTAAAAAAGATTGGTAATAAAGGAATAGCAATAGATGGTATTCCTATAAAGAAATCAACAGAGCTATTCGGTCTAATAAATATAATCATTTTCTCTCCTGAGGATTTATCTGTTGTAAAGAGCAGTCCTGGTGAGAGAAGAAGATTTATGGATATGGAAATATGTCAGCTGAGCCGTATCTACTATAGCAATCTGTCGAAGTATAATAAGATTCTTGATCAGAGAAATAATACATTAAAGCAGATAGCCTATAGAAATGGAGTCGAAGATGTGCTCGATGTTTGGGATGATCAGCTAGTTGATGTAGGAAGCTCTATCATAAAGGAACGCCAGAATTTCATTAATATGCTTAATGAAGTTATTAAGGAAATTCATAAGAATCTGACTAACGATGGTGAAGAAATAGAACTTAGGTATGAGCCAAATGTTGAAGCAGAGAATTTTGATGGTGTTCTAAAAGAAAAAAGAAATATAGATATAAAGAATACAACAACTATGAGTGGTCCTCATAGAGATGATTTTGGAATATTTATAAACAATGTAGATGTGAGAAAATATGGTTCTCAGGGACAACAAAGAACAGCAGCTCTTTCTCTCAAGCTTGCAGAAATAGAGCTGGTTAAAAAAATAATAAATGACAATCCTATACTTCTTCTTGATGATGTTATGTCAGAGCTGGATTTAAGAAGAAGAGAGGCATTACTAAATAGTATAAAGGATATACAGACAATTATTACCTGTACTGGATATGATGATTTTATAAAACAGAGAATAAATGTCGATAAAATATATAAAATATCTAATGGAAAAATAGTGTAGATATAAGGAGAATATGATGAGTGAATCATTGAATAACCCTGAAGTTAAAAATGAGGAAAACTACGAAGTATCTTCTGAATATGGAGCTGACCAGATTCAGATACTTGAAGGTCTTGAAGCAGTTAGAAAAAGACCGGGTATGTACATTGGTAGTACCTCAACAAGAGGACTTCATCACTTAGTATATGAGATAGTTGATAACTCTGTTGATGAAGCACTTGCCGGATTCTGTAAAAATATTCAGGTTTTCATTAACGAAGATAATTCTATTACAGTTATCGATGATGGACGTGGAATTCCTGTAGGTATCCAGGAAAAAACTGGTCGTCCAGCAGTCGAAGTCGTATTTACTGTGCTTCACGCTGGTGGTAAGTTTGGCGGTGGCGGATATAAGGTTTCAGGTGGTCTTCACGGAGTTGGTTCATCTGTCGTAAATGCACTATCTGACTGGCTTGAAGTAGAAGTATCTCGTGATGGAAAGATATATAAGCAGAGATATGAAAGAGGAAATATTAGCTATGACCTGAAGGTTATCGGTGAGACAGAAACTCCAGATAAGACAGGAACTAAGGTTACATTTAAACCAGATGCTACTATATTCGATGATGTTATATATGATTATGATACCCTGAGAGTAAGACTTCGTGAGACAGCATTTCTTACCAAGGGATTGAAAATATCTCTTACTGATCTTCGTCCTCCTGTAAAGAAGGAAGAGGAAACTGATGAGGAATTCAAAGAAAGGTCAGAGGGTTGGGAGCCTAAATCAGAGACCTTCCATTATGAGGGTGGTATTAAGGAATTTGTTACCTATCTCAACAGACATAAGACAACAATTTACGATAAGGTTATTTATTGTGAAGGAACAAGAGAAAATATCTATGTAGAGGTTGCACTTCAGCATAATAACTCTTATTCAGAAATGGTAAACAGCTTTGTTAATAATATCATTACACCTGAAGGTGGTATGCACCTTACAGGATTTAGATCGGCGATGACTAAGGTTTTCAATGATTACGCAAGAAACAATAAGCTACTTAAAGATAAGGATGATAACCTCTCTGGTGAAGATCTGAGAGAAGGACTTACAGCTATCATAAGTGTTAAGATTGAGGATCCACAGTTTGAAGGACAGACTAAGCAGAAGCTTGGAAATGCTCCAGCAAGAACAGCTGTTGAATCACTTATGAATGAACAACTCACTATATTCCTGGAGCAGAATCCTTCAGTTGCAAAGGCAATTGTTGAGAAGGCAGTAAATGCTCAGAGAGCTAGAATAGCAGCTAGAAAAGCAAGAGATGCTTCACGTAAGAGTTATCTATCAGATGGTATGGCACTTCCTGGAAAACTGGCTGATTGTTCAGATAAGGATCCAAAGAAATGTGAGATATATATAGTCGAGGGAGATTCCGCTGGTGGTTCCGCAAAAACTGCTAGAAATAGAGCAACTCAGGCTATTCTTCCACTTCGAGGAAAGATACTAAACGTTGAGAAAGCTAGAATCGATCACATAATGGAGAATAAAGAAATCCAGGCTATGATCACAGCTTTCGGTACAGGAATACATGAGAACTTTGATATAGAGAAGCTTCGTTATGACAAGATCATTATCATGACAGATGCCGATGTAGATGGAGCTCATATAGCTACGCTACTTCTCACATTTTTCTATAGGTTTATGCCGGACCTGATTCGTCAGGGACATGTATATCTAGCACAGCCACCTCTCTATAGATTAGAGAAGAATAAGAAGATATGGTATGCATACAGTGATGAGGAGCTTGCTTCTATCATTGAAGAAGTAGGTAGAGACCAGAATAATAAGGTTCAGAGATACAAGGGTCTAGGTGAGATGGACGCAGATCAGCTGTGGGATACAACAATGGATCCTGAAAAGAGAATACTTCTCAGAGTATCTATGGATGGTGAGGATGAGTCAGAGGTTGATCTGACATTTAATGTTCTGATGGGCGACAATGTTGAGCCACGTAAGAAGTTTATTGAAGAAAATGCCAAGTTTGTAAAGAACTTAGATATATAATAGATTCTTTTTATAGCGAAGAATCCTAAAAAAGGAGATAAAAAATGTCTGACGAGAACATTTTTGATAAGACTCATGACGATGTCAAAGAGGTAGATCTTAAGAAAACAATGGAGAACTCCTATATAGACTATGCCATGTCTGTAATTGCTTCCAGAGCACTTCCAGATGTAAGAGATGGTCTGAAGCCAGTTCAGAGAAGAATCCTGTATTCTATGATCGAGCTGAACAACGGACCAGATAAGCCACATCGTAAATGTGCGCGTATCGTCGGTGATACAATGGGTAAATATCATCCACATGGTGATAGCTCTATATATGATGCTCTTGTTAAGCTGGCTCAGGAATGGAATACCAGATATCCGCTGGTAGATGGTCATGGAAACTTCGGTTCTGTCGATGGAGATGGAGCTGCTGCCATGCGTTACACAGAGGCACGTCTTACCAAGATATCAATGGAACTTCTTGCAGATATCAACAAGGATACAGTTGATTTTGTTCCAAACTTCGATGAGACAGAGAAGGAACCTGTTGTTCTTCCATCACGCTATCCTAATCTTCTGGTAAATGGTACTTCAGGAATAGCCGTTGGTATGGCAACAAATATTCCACCTCACAATCTTCGTGAGATAATAGATGCAACTGTTAAGGTTATCGATAACAGAATAGAAGAAGATAGAGAAACAACTATAGAAGAAGTAATGGAAATAGTTAAAGGTCCAGATTTTCCTACAGGGGCTGAGATTCTCGGAAGAAAGGGAATCGAGGAAGCTTATAGAACCGGAAGAGGTAAGATTCGTGTAAGGGCCATTTCCGATATTGAGCCTATGGCAAATGGAAAGCAGAGAATAGTTATAACAGAGCTTCCATACATGGTTAACAAGGCTCTTCTGATTCAGAAGATAGCTGATCTTGTAAAGAATAAGAGAGTAGATGGTATAACAGATCTTCGTGATGAGTCATC
Organism: uncultured Lachnospiraceae bacterium; assembly: GCA_946414825.1. Taxonomy (GTDB): domain Bacteria; phylum Bacillota; class Clostridia; order Lachnospirales; family Lachnospiraceae; genus Eubacterium_Q. The sequence continues at coordinate 887 of CAMKQB010000049.1, read as the reverse complement.
ACGTGAAGGAATGAGAGTTGTAATCGAGCTTCGTAGAGATGTAAATGCTAATTTGCTTTTGAATAACCTTTACAAGCATACACAGCTGGAGGATACATTTGGCGTTAACATGCTGGCACTCGTTAATCAGCAGCCTAAAGTTCTTCCACTTATTGATATGCTGAAGTACTATATCCGTCATCAAGAGGATGTAGTTACAAGAAGAACTAAGTTTGAGCTAGCTGCAGCAGAGAAGAGAGCTCACATAGTTGAAGGTCTCCTGGTTGCAATCGATAATATCGACGAAGTAATTAAAATCATTCGTGCAGCTGCAAATGTTAATGAAGCTAAAGAAAAATTAATAGAGAGATTCAGTCTTTCAGATGCTCAGGCTCAGGCTATTGTGGATATGAGACTTCGTGCTCTTACAGGTCTGGAAAGAGACAAGCTGGAAGCAGAATATAGAGAATTACAGGAAAGAATAGCTTATCTGAAGGGAATCCTTGCAGATGAGAAGAAGCTTCTTAGCGTAATTAAAGAAGAAATGCAGGAAATCGCTGATAAGTACGGAGATGACAGAAGAACTCGTATAGGACAGGCAGTTGGTGACTTTACAGATGAAGATCTGATAGATGATGAGCCAGCAGTTCTTACTATGACACATCTTGGTTATATCAAGAGAATGTCTGTGGATAATTTCCATTCTCAGAATAGAGGTGGAAAGGGTATCAGAGGAATACAGACAATTGAGGAGGACTTCATCGAGGATCTTCTCATGACAACAACTCTGAACTACATACTCTTCTTCACTAATAGAGGTAGGGTATTCAGACTTCGTACATATCAGATACCAGAGGCTGGAAGAAATGCAAGAGGTGTTGCAATGGTTAACCTTCTCCAGCTTGATG
>CAMKQB010000048.1 GCA_946414825.1 uncultured Lachnospiraceae bacterium | reverse complement strand
AGAAGATTAACAAATGGCATTTACTCATTTACACGTACATACAGTATATAGTCTGCTGGATGGCTTCGCCAAGATTCCTGACCTCGTAGGAAGAGCTAAGGAGCTTGGCTTTGATAGTCTTGCTATAACTGACCACGGCGTCATGTACGGTGTGATTGAGTTCTATAAGGAATGCAAGGCTCAGGGGATAAAACCAATACTTGGCTGCGAAGTATATGTCGCTCCGGGAAGCAGATTCGATAGAGAGACTGGCGCAAATGATGAGAGATATTATCATCTCATCCTGCTTGCCGAAAATGAAATCGGATATAAGAACCTGACCAAGATAGTATCTCGGGGCTTTACCGAGGGCTTCTATTACAAACCTCGTGTTGATAAAGAGGTTCTGAGAGAGCATCACGAAGGAATCATCTGTCTGTCCGCATGTCTTCAGGGGGAGGTTGCATTTTACCTGAAGAGAAGGCTTTATGATGAGGCGAAGAAGGCGGCTCTCGAATATCTTGATATATTTGGCGAGGGCAATTACTTCCTCGAGATGCAGGATCACGGACTATCAGAGGATACTATTGTAAATGCTGATCTTCTCAGAATGTCAGAGGAAACAGGAATAGAGCTTGTCTGCACAAATGATTCTCACTACGTACGAGCTGAGGACTGGGAGGCTCATGACATCCTACTATGCATGCAGACGGGTAATACAGTAAATGACGAAAACAGACTCAGATACGAGGGAGGACAGTATTACCTCAAGTCTGAGGAGGAAATGCTGAAGCTCTTCGGATATGCAAAGCAGGCGGTGGAGAATACTCACAAGATTGCAGAGAGATGTAATGTTGAAATTGTTTTCGGTGAACAGAAGCTTCCTAAGTATGATGTGCCAAAGGAATATCCGGATGCATTTTCTTATCTTACCTACCTATGTGAAAAGGGCCTTAAAGAAAGATATGAAAATGTTACACCAGAGCTGGAGGAGAGACTCCATTATGAGCTGGGCGTCATCAAGGACATGGGCTTCGTAGATTATTTCCTTATAGTTTGGGACTACGTTAATTATGCAAAGAGTCACGACATAGCAGTTGGGCCGGGTAGAGGATCTGCGGCAGGAAGTATCGTTTCCTACTGCTTACGCATAACGAATATTGATCCTATCAGATATAGCCTGATCTTTGAGCGATTCCTGAATCCGGAACGTGTAAGCATGCCCGATATAGATATTGACTTTGCGCCTGAAGGTAGACAGGCTATGATTGCATATGTCTCTGAAAAGTATGGACCAGAGAAGGTTGTGCAGATCATTTCCTTCGGTACCATGGCAGCGAGAAATGCCATCAGAAGCGTAGGTCGTGCGCTGGATATAAACAGAAGTCTGGTGGATAAGGTTGCAAAGGCTATACCCAACGGCTCCAATCAGATGACACTTTCCCAGGCCCTTAAGGAAAGTCCTGATTTCATAAAATATTATAATGAGAGTCAGGATGTAAAATATCTCGTTGATATGTCGCTTCAATTGGAAGGAGTTCCTAACCACCCATCGAAGCATGCGGCGGGAGTTGTTATCGGTAGAGAACCAATAGTTGAATATGTTCCATTATGCAAGAATAGTGGCGATGATGCTATATCTACTCAGTTTGAGAAGGATACCCTCGAACAGCTCGGGCTTCTCAAGATGGACTTCCTTGGACTTAGAAATCTGACTGTTATTAAGGATGCACTGAAGAATATCGAAGAAAGAACCGGCGAGGTTATAGATATCGACAATATCAATATGGCCGATCCAAATGTATTTGAATTGATATCCTCTGGCGACTGTGCCGGTGTATTCCAGCTGGAGAGTGGAGGAATGCAGTCCTTCATGAAGGAATTGAAACCAAATAGTCTCGAGGACGTTGTAGCAGGTATATCTCTATACCGTCCGGGCCCTATGGATTTCATTCCTCAGTATATAAAAGGCAAGAATACTACTGGTCCTATCAAGTATGATACACCTGAACTCGAACCTATCCTGGAGCCAACCTATGGCTGTATAGTTTATCAGGAACAGGTTATGCAGATAGTTATGTCGCTGGCGGGCTACAGCATGGGTAAGTCTGACGAGGTTAGACGTGCAATGTCCAAGAAGAAGGCTGGCGTAATGGAGAAGGAACGTGAGTACTTCGTTTATGGAAATGAAGAGCTGGGCGTTCCCGGCTGTATCAAAAATGGAATAAGTGAGGACGTAGCCAACAAGATATTTGATGAGATGACAGACTTCGCCAGTTATGCCTTTAACAAATCACATGCGGCGGCTTATTGTGTCATCACATATCAGACGGCCTATCTTAAGAGATATTATCCGCTGGATTATATGGCAGCACTTCTTACATCAGTTAGAGATAAGTCAGAAAAGCTGAAGACCTATATCGAAGCTGTTCGTAGGATGGGAATCAAGATTCTTCCACCGGATGTTAACTACGGAGAAGGCAGATTCACGGTTGCTGAGAATGGAATCAGATACGGTATGTCAGCTATCAAGTCTGTGGGAGACGCAGTGGTTGATGCTATTGTAGAAGAGAGACGTACAAATGGTCTCTTCAAGGATCTGAAGGATTATATTTCCAGAATGTCTGGAAAGGAAGCTAACAAGAGAACTATAGAAAGCTTTATACTGGCGGGGGCATTTGACTCTTTTGGTGCAAATAGAAAGCAGATGATGACAGCTTATCCTGACATAGCTTCTGCGGTATCAGCTGAAAAGAAGAAAAATGCAAGCGGACAAATGTCACTTCTGGACTTTATGTCAGAAGAGGATAGCGAACAGTTCCAGGTGGACTATCCGGATGTACCAGAATTCTCCAAGGATATAATTCTTAGCGGAGAGAAGCAGATGCTGGGCCTCTACATCAGTGGACACCCACTGGATAATGTTAGAGAGCTGCTTGAAAAACAGACAAATGTCAAAACCTCTGATTTTGAAATTGATGAGGAAACCGGACTGGTTAGTGCAGTAGACGGAAAGAACTACACACTTGGTGGCCTGATTGAATCCATTAATACAAGGATAACCCGAAAGGGGGAGAATATGGCCATCTTAAGTGTCGAGGATCTATATGGCTCCATGGAGGTTATAGTTTTCCCTCAGGCATATGAGAAATATAGATCGTTTCTTGAGGTTAATAATGCAGTTATAATAAAGGGACGTGCTCAGGTCTCTGATGATGAGAGTAAGCTGATTGCGTCAGAAATTTACTCAATGGAGAGCTTCGTACAGAAAGGAAATGCTGAGAGCAAGGAACTCTGGGTATTATTTAAGAATCAGGCTGACTACATGAAGAACAAAGGGGATTTTGAAACAGTTCTAGGTGAGCATAAAGGCTTTACACCAGTGTATGTACAGCTAGGCGAGGAGAAGAAAGGATTTAGGAGCCCTGCAAACGTTGATCTGGATACTGGAATAGAAGAGGCACTCATCCTGGAATATGGAAGAGATAGAGTTCTAGTAAGGGTTAAAAAGTAATGGAGGTGAAAGCTTGGAAACTATCACATCTGTGAATAATGAAAAAGTGAAAAGGGTTAACAAAATTATGAGCAGTGCCAAGGAGAGGCGTTATTCTGGCAAGTACTTGGTAGAAGGGCTCAGAATGGTAAGGGAAGTTCCGACTGATGATCTGGATCAGCTATTTATGACACAGTCATTTTTCGATAAGCATGTGGCAACAGATCCACGAATGCTGAAAATTGTGAATAGAGCTGTGGACAAGGGGCAGAGCTTTATTGTGTCAGAGCTGGTACTTAGGAAGATAGCTCAGACAGAGAAGCCTCAGGGAATAGTAGCACTGGTCAACATGAAGGAATATAAGCTGGAGGATATAGTAGAGACTAAGGATGAGACACCATTTATCCTTATAGTTGAGAGACTTCAGGATCCTGGCAACATGGGTACCATTATTCGTACTGCTGAGGGAGCGGGAGTAACAGGAATCCTTGTAAGCTATGATTCGGTTGATATTTACAGTCCTAAGGTTGTTAGATCTACTATGGGTTCCATCTTCAGAAAGAAGATAGTCATAACCTACGATATTTTAGGCGATATCGAGAGGATGAAGGAAGCTGGAATCAAGATATTCGGAATGCACCTGGATGGTCGTTCGATTTATGACGAAGATTTGACTATTCCATCTGCTTACCTAATTGGAAATGAGGGGGCGGGTCTGTCAGAGGAGGTCAGCAAAAAGGCTGACAAGCTTCTGAGAATACCTATGCTTGGTAAGGTTGAGAGTTTAAATGCTGCTGCTTCTGCAACTATCATTTCATATGAGAGTCTCAGACAGCGCATAGGTAAGAGTGATATGTTTTTCTTATAAAATATTTTATGCCATAGTTATGGCAATAATTAGGGAGGGTATGAAAAATGTTTTGTAGTAAATGTGGAAGTCCCATAGAAGAGGGAGCCAGATTCTGTACGGCGTGTGGAGCGCCAGTGGAGGAGGTGCAGCCAGCACCGGTGCAACCTGAGGCAGTGCAGCAACCAGCTCAGCCAGAGGTGGCACAGCCAGCAGCTCCGGTTCAACCGGCAGCTTCAGCGGAGTCAGTAGCTCCAGTTCAACCGGCAGTTCCAAAACAGAAAACACCAGGTAACATCAATATCAAGAAAATTGCAATCATAGCAGGCTCTGCAGTTGGTGGTCTGGTTTTACTTCTGCTTCTTTTCTGCGTGATCATTCCTAAGCTTACTTATAAAAAGGAAAATGCTATTCTGTATAAATCAGATAACATACTCTATTATCTGAAGGATATCAACAAGCCACAGAAAGCTATTGAAATAGATAGACTATCAATGGATGATTATGTTCCTAACAATGCATTTACAGAGGACGGAAAATACATTTACTTCTTCACAGATTATGATGAGTCAAATGATACAAGTACTCTTTGCAGAGTTAAGGTCAGCAAGCTGAAGAAGAACAAATCGAATAAGCAGTACATAGAAGAAGTAGCAAAGGATGTTCGTTACTTTGAATTTGTTAAGGATGATGTTTTCTATCTCGATGACAATGGAAAGCTTGTTATGGAGAAGAAGGGTAAGAGCATAACAGTTGCTAAAGAGGTTTCAGATTTCTGTGTCAGCGAGGATGATAACACAGTTTATTATTACACAGGTAATGGAGATTATGAGGCAGCAGATGCAGAGATAGGATATATTGATTCTTCTGCTAATAAGAAGGTAGTAATAGAGGATGACATAGATAATGTTTACACTCTTACTAAGTCAGGAATGTTTATCTTCAAGAAGAACATCGAGGAAGATGAAGAAACTGGAAGAACTGTATTTGACCTCTATATAGCAAACAAGAAGCAGGTTAAGAAGCTTGCTGAAAATGTAAGTGAGATAATAGATTATAATGCCAAGACAGGTGTTGTATATTACGATTATTATTCAAGAGATCTGAAACATTATACAGACTATATATCCTTCCCTGATGGTCTCGCGGAACTCAAGGAGCCAACTAAAGCGGATGCATTTGTCGAGGTTTCTGAGGCAGATGTTCTGGACGAAGTATTTGATGATTCAATAGATGCTGAAGAGAAGCAGGAATTCTATGATGATCTCGATTATGATGAGGATCTGGGATACTACTATGCTGATAGCTGGTGGTATGATTATGAATTCTACTATGATGATGCTTCCGGCAAGTGGTATAAGGTAGACGATGATAAGCTCTCGGAACTTTGGGATAATTACTATGATAATGAGTCAGTGGCTTATACTGCTGAGAGTTATCAGGAAATGGAATATACAATTGATAAGTATAAGGTTTGTCTGGCAGGCTTTGAAAATGATGAGACTGTGCTTTGTGACAGTGTGAAAAATGTCACCGGTGATGCGGACAGCGGAATCATTTTCTATAACATCATTCCAGAGGAGTGGGATAAGATAAATTATGCATCCCTGGGAGACGCAAGTGCTTATGACAAGATAGATGAGATATATTCTGATAAAAAGCTATATTATCAGATAGCTGATGGCGAGCCTCAGGAGTTTGATGCCGAGGCAGATAGTATCTATGTTGAAGCTGTAGACGGCGACAAGGTCGCTATATCTACCGTTAGTGAGGAGGAGAAAGAGTTCTACTATGCCGAGATATCGGGAGACTCCTTCTCCAGGTTCGAATTACTTGACGAGGGATATGAGTCTATCGGCGGTACATTTAAGTCAGGTAATCTCTTCTATATCAGCTTTGAAAATGATGAAGAAGGAACACTTTATAAGTATGACGGTAATAAGTCAGAAGAAGTTCTCAGTGATGTAGATGGAATGGTTGCTGTAACAAATCAGCAGGAATATGTATATTCATCAAAGGGTGACCTTGAGCTTTATAACAAGAAGGGTGAGAAGAAGGATGAGATAAGAGATGTAGATGATTATATCTATATCAAGAGAGACAAGATCCTCTACAAATCTGACGATGAACTGTATCTTTACAAGAATGCTAAGAAACAGAAACTTATTTCAACAGATGTTGATGACTATGTATCTTATGCGCGTCAGTATGAACTGACAGATATAGATGATTATTTATATTAAATGGCATATTGAGTCAATTGGAGATTCTTAATAACCGAGGATATAATAATGAGATGTGAATATTGTGGTAAAGAGCTGAAGAGTGATGCGATATTCTGCACGGCCTGTGGAAAAAAGCAGGAAAAGCTCGTAAAGAAAATAACACCACTTTTCTGTACTAATTGTGGTAATAAACTGAAGGAAGGCGATGGCTTCTGTACATCCTGTGGAGCAAAGGTTGAGACAACTGAAGTAATAGATTCTGCATTTGTCGAGCCTAAGCAGGCTCCTTTACAGCAGGCACAGGATGTAAATGGAGCGTCAGTTCAGAAGGAAGTAAGAAATTCTGTTCAGAATATAGCGAATACAAAAGAGCAGGGAAAACAAAAAGACGCCTCCAGCTCTAGCAAGAAGGTTCTGATAATAGTTGTCGTTATTATCTTCTTCCTGCTCCTATGCGCTTTAGGCTTCATGTTCCTTTACAATAATGTCTTTAATTCTGATGATGATAGAATCGAAAGAGACTATGATGACGATGAGGATGAAGACGAAGATAAGAAGGATGAAAAGTCTGCAGAAACGGACGAGACTACAACTGAGGCTACGACGGAGGCTGCGACTGAGGCTGAAGAGAAAAAAGAAGAGGTTAAGGCTGACTACGATCTAAGTGATAAGTCAGATATTTCGATCGAAGGTACATTTTCAGAGAGTAATAGTGGCGACTATATAATCAAGCTTGCACAGAATCTCAGTTTCAAGGATGGAGATACATTCCTTGAGGATATAAAGAGTATCCGGATTGATATGAGTGATCTGGATTATAAGATAAATGACTATGCTTCAAAGGGCGACATTATAAAGATTACAGGTCAGGGATATACTCAGGATGACAAGATTTATATCAAGGCGAAGACAGTTCTCGATGATGAAGGTAAGGATATAGCTGAGTCAGAAGAACTAGAGGGAGACTACATTATCGAGAATAGTAGCAGGGAGCTTCTGGAAGAGGAAGATATAAAGGATCTAAGTCTTCAGCAGCTTAACTATGCTAAGAACGAAATCTATGCCAGACACGGAAGAAAGTTCGCATCAAAGGAGTTGCAGGACTACTTTAACAGCAAAGATTGGTATAATGGAACAATCGAGCCAGAAGATTTTAGTGACTACATGCTAAATGATGTGGAGCTTGCAAATGCTAAACTACTAAAAGATAGAGAGTATGCTCTCGATCCAAATGGATATCCACTTGATAAATAGGAAAAAACAAATGAAGAAAATAGTAAGTGCTATACTTATAGTTTCTCTGCTTCTGGGACTCGCTTCCTGCGGAAAGGCAGAGGAGAAAACTTCAGAAATTTCTACAGAAGCTTCCGAGACGGAAGCTTCTGTTAATGATGCTGAGAATCAGGGTGTTGCCACTGCTACTGAAGCCACGGCAACAGAGGCTACAGAGACAGAGGCTGAGGTCAGGATAAATCCAAAGAGTGATATTCTCATATCTATCGATCCGGGACATCAAAGTGAAAGAGTAGATATGAGTGCTCTGGAGCCCAATGCTCCGGGTTCATCAGAGATGAAGGCTAAGGCGACCGGGGGAACAACTGGAAGATTCACAGGAGTTCCAGAATATCAGCTGAACCTCGATGTATCACTTAAGCTTCGTGACAAGCTTGAGGAAGAAGGCTATAACGTCATAATGACCAGGGAGGATAATGACACTGCCATCAGCAATATGGAAAGAGCATGTCTTGCAAATGATTCAGGAGCGGATATAAGTATAAGAATACATGCCAACGGAAGTGATGACTCTGGCACAAGTGGAGCGCTCGCACTAATTGGTTCGTCGGGAAATCCATATGTTGGAGTTCTATATGACGACAGCTACAACCTTGCTACCAACGTCTTAAATGAGTATTGTGCCAATACAGGAATGCCTAATCAGGGTGTCCAGACAAATGATACTATGACAGGTATTAACTGGAGTCAGATTCCGGTTATGATACTCGAGATGGGATATATGACCAATCAGACGGATGATACAAATATGCAAAATGCTGATTATCAGACGAAGATGGTTGAAGGAATAGTATTTGGAATAAATAAGTATTTTGGTCTGGATAATGGTTACTATACAATTCCAGTCGAGACGCCTCACGAGGCATCTAAGCTGGAGAAGTCTGTAAATGACATGCTGGACGGCGAGAGAAATAAAGGAGCTGTATGCTCTGCATATATGAAGAATCTGAAGACGGGTGAAACAATTAATCTGTCTACGGCAACTCACAGAGCGGCTAGCGTTATAAAGCTCTTCATAGCCGGCAAGGTTTATGAGGATATAGACCGACTGAAGAGAGCAGGTTATTCAGAAGACAGCATCAATGCTCTAGTTGAGAAGATGATATCCGCCAGTGATAATGATAGTGCCAATCAGCTGGTCAGAATGCTTGGACTTGAAGATGCTGATAGGGGTATGGGATTTGTAAATGAATACATAGAGTCACTTGGATATACGGAGAGTAAGATGGGAAGACTTATGCTGGACTTCGATTCAGAGACTGATAATTATGTAGAAGTTGCAGAAGTAGGAGACTATTTGGAGAAACTCTATAACGGAGATGTAAAGGGAGCGGACAAGATAGTAGGTTACATGAAGAAACAGGAGCGTACAGGTAAGATTCCGGCAGGACTTCCTTCAGGTGTTGCGGTAGCTAATAAGACTGGAGAGCTTGAAGATGTGGAGCATGATGTAGCCATTGTATATGGTGAAGACTCGGACTATATCATCTGTATCTTAATGAGCCAACTAAATGATACTAGCGGAGGAATAGACACTATAAAGAGTATATCTCAGACGGTATATGAAGAGTGGAAATAAAAAAGAGGGGCTTTTTAGTGTTGCGCTTTTGTTACCCATATATGATATAATTTTCACATAAATTATAAGATAATGTAACTGTAATCAGCGTTTTGAGTTTATTTAAAATTGCAGGTTTAGATGGGGTAACAAAATAGGGAGGCAATATGAAAGAATATGATGAAAAAATAGATGAGCCTTTAAAAGAGGCTGCTGATAATAATAATCCAGATGCAAAGAAAAAAGAAGATATCTTTGACCTCACTCAGTTTGCTAAATTTGGTGAAAAGTCACTTGAACAATTGGAAAGACATGCAAGGATAAATGCAGGTTTTCATGATTATGAAGAGGATACGTTTGCAGACAAGCAGATGATAGGGAATCTCTGCGATCAGTACAGGGTTTTCTTTGAAGGGAATCCTGTGTTTAACAGTTTTCTAAAGGAAATGAAGGAGTATGCACTTCTTGATCCTTATACACATGAAAACTATGTTAAGGAAAGAGATTTTGTGAGCAGCATTCCCAAGAAGCTTGAGGAACTGAATAAAGCGCTGGACATAGAAGAAGAGAAGCTTCAGAAAGAACTAAATGAGATAGATGAAGAGGCTTTTAATAGCCTGCCTGAAAAAGAACGTCAAAAAATAGATCGCAAGTTCATTATAAGACAGGAGACTATTGATAACAGAAGAAGAGCTCTAGCGTCTTTTGATATGTATTTTGAAAATATGTCAAAGGGTGAGATGAAAGATTTCGATGAGTTGAAAGAACAGAAATATTTCATGAAGCAGTCAGAGGATGAAATTAAATCAGGGCTTAAGCCGACGGAGGTAGATATAGGGTTCAACATAAAGCACTGCGACAATCTCAAGGGACGTGGTGTTGTAAGCTTTGATGATAAAGACGGTAATGAGATTTATTATATTAATTCTCACGGTGTAAAGCTTAATCTGAATCTTGACAAGGAGGATCTAACTGCATTCCAAAAGACTTTGGCAGGTCTTGCGAATACAACGGCCAAAGAGATAAATATTCCGGATGCTCCGATTTTTCCTCATGAGCCAATGATGACGGATGTATCACAGAGAGTATCAGGAGAGTGTTATCTATATGCAGGTCTTCAGAATATAGCAAGAATGTATCCTCAGAAGATAAAGGAAATGATAAAGGATAATGGCGACGGCACAGCAACTGTAAGACTATATGGTAAAAAAATCAATAAAGAAACCAAAGCTACCGAATATGTGCCTGTGTATGTCAGAGTTGATAAGGTCATCTCCAAATTTGGAAGCCCGGGAATGGAGTATGAAAGAATGGGAGAAGACTGTCTCTGGGTAAATCTTATAGAGAGAGCCTACGCCATGAGTGGATTGCATGAAACAAGGGGAGAAGCAGAGAATCTTCCGATTGGGAATGGAAACTCCGCGCGTTTCAAAAACTGGCAACCTAGTGTAAGCGGAATAGAGGGCGGACTGGAAGAACAATTTCTTGAAAATCTTCTGGGACCTGACGGAATAAGCCATTTTATTGAAAAACCATCACTTTTTCAGGTGGAAGAAGAAAGAAGGAAGCTTGAGGAAGCCAGTGAAAAACTTGAACTAATCAAAGACGTAGATGTAAACAATCCGGAATCAATAGTGAAGCACGCTCTTTACAGTTATTCTAAAAGCAGTCCAGGAGATCGAATAGGAGACATGTCTGAAAAAGAGTTCCAAGAGCTTACTAAAGATAAAGTGGTAGGTAAGGTTGATGATTTCTTTGTCAACCTTGGTTATAATGATGCTGGTGAATACATGGATTTTATATATGATGGACTTGTTAAGATCGTAACAACGATTCTTTCATATCCGCCGGAAAAAAGAAACACTAGCTCTCTTGGTAATTATCTTGCAAATATCCGTGATGATGCAATAGCTCAGGTGGCTAAAGACAATGAATTAACTGGTAATGAGCTTAATGGATTTGAAAGAGCAATGAAAGGTGTATATGGACAGCTCAGAGAGAGGATTTTTGACATGGGTCTTGAGCATCAAATACCCAAGAGAGAGAAGACTGAAAAATTCTTTAACACAATTAAAACTACTCTTGATAAGGGGCTTCCTATTTCATGCTCAACCCATGATAAAGCGAAAAATACGAAGCTTGCAGATGAACGACACGCATATTCGCTTATCGGAGCATATGCATCGGATGATGTGCCTCCGAAATATTATTTCAGGATAAAGAATCCGCACACGAAGCTTACATCAGATAATGGTGTCGAATATACTAATGAGGATGGCAAGGTAGTAGGAAAGTGGGTAAACGTTAAAGATGGAATCTTTGATATGGAGATGGAGGACTTTCTGCATGACTTTGAAAGAATTCACTATAATGGTGATAAGGTTCTTGAAAGCATACCACAAAAAAAGATTGTTGGTTACGATATAATTACACCTGCTGAAGTGGATGCGCATGAGAAAAGTATAATTACAAATGATAAACTGACTGATTTTATGAAATCGGCAAATGATCTGTATGATGCGCTGATATGCACTAATTCAAGGTTTTCTAATGATTCGGAACAGTACAAAGATCTGGTGGAAGGATTAAAACAGTTCCGTCATAACCTTGCAAGTGCACAGGGAAAAGAGATTAAGAATATTACAGGTCTTACTGAACCTCTTCTCGAGCTTGTTGATGCTTATGAAAAACATGTAGACGAAAACGGCAAGAGACCAAGCAAGAGACAGAACAGAAGGAAAAAGGTTTGTTCCGAAATCCGAAAAGTAGTAAAAGCAATGAAGGAAGGGCGCAATCCTCATCAAGAGTATGAGAAAGAATATGCCAGAACTCTTATTGATAAGTATTATGATATAAACAAGATAGAGGATAAATCACAGATAGATGCTGTAGCTGAACGATTATATAATAATAAAGCATTTAGAGGAATCGCGAATAATACTAACATTTTCAGTTTGAGTAATCCTGTGAAGAATCAGGTTGAGACACATCTTCAGAAGATAGAGACCAGCCTGAAGGGACGCGGTATGGATAAAGGAGTGGATCTGGCAACCATGAAAGCAACCAAAGATCCACACAAGACAATTAAGACGAACGAGATGTTGAAAAGAGCTGAGAAAAAGGAGCATGTAGGAGTTAGAAAAGGATAATCATAAATATGATTAATGGGGGTGTCTTGAACTTGACACCCCTTCTGTATAGTGTTATAGTCTTCTAAGGTAGAGGACGCGATGATTATCAGTAGCATTTCTGATGGGGCTGGCCCAATAGACGATTTGTGAAAGGATGAGTCGCCGAAGCGATGGAACGCCACGCAGTTTCATGGGCTGGGACTTGGATGAATAATTCAAGGACTGTCATCCGGGATAACAGGATGGAGTGCTACGGTATAGGATTATCTATGGACCGAAACTCCGTTTTGGTCCATTTTCTTTGTAAATATAGTGTAGTTTAAATTGAAGGAGGATATTTTATTATGGCTATATTCAAGGGTTCGGGTGTTGCACTCGTTACACCATTTCTTCAGAATGGTGATGTAGATTATGAAGGACTAAGACGACTGGTTGATTTTCATGTAGAGCATAAGACAGATGCTATCATAGTTTGTGGTACAACAGGCGAGTCTGCAACACAGTCAGTGGAAGAACATTTAGAGAGTATCAGTGTAGTAGCTGAGCAGGCAAATGGCCGTATACCGGTAATTGCCGGAGCTGGATCAAATGATACCAACACAGCTATCGAGATATCACAGGAGTCAGAGAAGTGTGGAGTTGATGGACTTCTCATAGTTACTCCTTACTATAACAAGTGTACACAGGGTGGACTTGTTCAGCACTATACTAAGGTTGCTGAGTCAACAGATCTTCCTATAATTATGTACAATGTACCAAGTAGAACTGGATGTAATATCCTTCCGGCTACAGCTGTTAAGATAGCTAAGGAAGTAGATAATATCGTTGCTATTAAGGAGGCATCCGGAAATATCTCTCAGGTTGCAGAGCTTGCTGCACTTGCTAATGGATGTATTGATATTTATTCAGGTAATGATGATCAGATACTTCCACTTATGTCACTGGGAGGAATTGGTGTTATTTCTGTAACAGCAAATATCATTCCTGATGATACACATGATCTGTGCCAGAAGTTCTTCGATGGAGATATCGAGGGAGCTCGCGCGCTTCAGCTGAAGGCTATCGAGCTTTGTAAGGCACTCTTCTGCGAGGTAAACCCAATCCCTGTTAAGAAAGCTACTGAGCTTATGGGTATGACAAATGGAATCGTTAGACTTCCACTTACAGAGATGGAGCCGGAGCATACTGCATACCTCGAGAAGACTATGAGAGAATATGGTATAGAGTTTTAGAGGTCATTCTGAACGAATCAAATAATCTTTAGTGAGGAAAATAAAATGACAAGAATAATAATGAGCGGTTGCAGCGGACGTATGGGTCGTATGATAACAGGTCTTGTTAAAGATGGCGAGGGCGCCGAGATAGTTGCCGGAGTTGATGTATTCGATGATGGTACACTTGGTTATCCTGTATATAAAAGTATTGAAGATGTTAAAGAGGAAGCGGATGCCATTATTGACTTCTCAAATCCTAGTACACTTGGCAGTACGCTGAAATATTCAGTTGCTAAGCAGGTTCCTGTAGTTCTATGTACAACAGGATATTCTGAAGAACAGCTGGCGGATATTGAAGAGGCGAGTACCAAGGTGGCGATACTTAAGTCTGCAAATATGAGCCTTGGTATCAATACCATTATGGAACTCCTAAAAACAGCAACAACTGTTTTCGGAGGCGCAGGATTCGATATTGAGATAGTTGAGCAGCATCATCATAACAAACTGGATGCTCCTTCAGGAACAGCGCTTGCGCTTGCAGACGCTATAAATGAAGCAGCAGAAGGTAAGTATGAATATATCTATGATAGAAGTCAGAAGAGAGAGAAGAGAGATGCAAAGGAAATAGGAATATCTGCTGTTAGAGCTGGTTCTATTCCTGGAATCCATGATGTTATCTTCGCTGGTCCTGATGAAGTTATAGAGATAAAGCATACAGTTTATTCCAGAGCTGTTTTCGGAAATGGAGCTATCAGTGCAGCTAAGTTCCTGACAGGAAAGCCGGCAGGACGTTATGATATGAAGGATGTCATTGCAGAACAGTTGACAGTTGCTAAGTAAGACTTTTGTCCGGATACATATCGGTAACAGACTAAGGAGTATATAGATGACAGAGGAACAGATTCTATGTAGTGCTTCAAAGTACACTAAGAAGTTCTACTTCAATCCTAAATATTCAAACCTTCCTCAGAAGATTAAGGATGAGCTTCAGATAGCTCTTGTAATCTTTACAGAAGAAATAGGTGGAGAGATATTCCTATACTATGATGATGAAGGCGGTCTCTCTATAGCGACAGATCATGAAGAAAATGATTTTCTTTATGATGAGATTGGCAGTGGACTTAAGGTCAACCAGCTGAGAAACGAGAAGAGAGAGCTTTTTGAACAACTGGAAGAATATTATGAACTAATGATCATGATGAACCCTGGTGCTGTTAACAAAGAATAGTAGATTGTCATCCTGAACGACCAAAGGGAGTGAGGGATCTTATCAAGGAGAATAAAACACATGTTATTTGCAATTGATGTTGGAAATACAAATATTACAGTTGGACTGTTTGACGGAGAGAAGCTCATCAAACAGTTTCGTATGATAACACAAACATCCAGAACCTCTGATGAATACGGTGTCTTCCTCAGACAATGGCTCGATATAAATGTGGGACCTGATGCGAAGATAGATGCGGTCATCATATCATCAGTTGTTCCAAATATAATGCATTCACTTACAAGTTCTATAATCAAGTATTTTGATGTAAATCCACTGATAGTTGCACCTGGTATCAAGTCCGGAATCAGACTTGCTATTCCAAATCCAAAGGAATTAGGTGCAGACAGACTTGTAGATGCAGTTGCAGCTTATGAGTTGTATGGTGGACCGGTTATAGTAGTTGATTTTGGAACAGCTACTACGCATGATCTGGTTCTTGAGGATGGTACATTTGCAGCAGGTGTTACATCTCCTGGTATAAGACTTGCGGCAAATGCTCTCTGGACTGGAACAGCTAAGCTGCCGGAGGTTGAGATTAAGAAGGTAGATACAGTACTTGGCAAGGATACAGTTTCGAGCATGCAGGCGGGTATCTACTATGGATACATCGGACAGACAGAATATATAGTTAAAACTATGAAGAAGGAATCAGGTCTTTCAAATATCAAGGTTGTTGCAACTGGTGGTCTTGGTAAAATGATTTCAGAAGCAACAGACGAAATAGATATATATAATCCTGAGCTAACCCTTCACGGACTCAGAATAATTTATGACAAGCAGTAATATGTATAACGATTTATTTAACAATAAAATATTCTTAGGACCAATGGCAGGCGTGACAGACCTGCCTTTTCGCATTCTTTGCAAGGAACAGGGAGCGGACGGGATGGTTACGGAAATGGTATCTGCGAAAGGACTATATTATGGAAGCCCTAAAACAGATATCCTGCTCGCAACGGACGAGAGAGAAAAGCCTGTAGGACTTCAGCTCTTTGGAAGTGAACCGGAGATAATGGCTGGGGAAACAGTGAAGCTACTGGATAGAGGCTATGATTTCATAGATATCAATATGGGTTGCCCGGTTCCAAAGATAGTTAATAATGGTGAAGGCTCCGCCCTGATGAAGAAACCTGAGCTGGTTGAAAAAATAGTTAGGGCAATCGTAGACGCTATAAAGGAGTATGCTTCAAAGGATGAGGGAATAAAAGCTGTTCCTGTTACAGTCAAGATGCGTGCAGGCTTCAGTCAGGACACCTTAAATGCTCCGGAGGTTGCACAGGCTGCGGAGGATGGGGGAGCTGCAGCAGTGGCAGTTCATGCCAGAACAAGAGAACAGTATTATAGTGGAAAGGCAGACTGGTCTATAATAAAACAGGTTAAGGAAGCGGTCAGTATTCCGGTTATAGGAAATGGAGATATACGTTCAGCTGAGGATGTGCTTCGAATGAAGGAAGAAACCGGCTGCAACAGCGTGATGGTTGCAAGAGCGGCGAAGGGTAATCCGTGGATATTTAGAGAGATAAAGGCCGGGCTGGAAAAGGGACTGGATCAGGTGCCGGCAAGACCGGAGCTGGACGAGGTAAGAGATATGATACTTAGGCATATCAACCTTATGCTGGAGCAAAAAGGAGAATATATAGGCGTCAGAGAAATGAGAAAGCACGTTGCCTGGTATACGGAAGGTATTTACAACAGCGCAAAGCTTAGAAGAAGAGTATGCGAAATAGAGAAGGCTGAAGAGCTGATAGACGTAGTGAGTAAGCTTGGAACGATAGAAATATAAAATATGTATAGTATGTTAAATCTTATGCCGAAACCTTGACCTAAATTAGCTCTAGTGTTATAGTTGCAAATATCTGTTATTCGGGAGATGAATGTATTGAAGAAGAAACTAAATAAGCTCAAAAGAATATTTAGTGAAAATCTCAAAACTATTGGTTCCGTTATAGTTGTAGCGGCGCTACTTATTGCGTGTCTTGCTACAGTTATAGAAAGAAATACTACCCGCACTGACGAAATGGGAAGACTGATAGCCATCACGCCACTTTATGATGAACCGGTTATGGCACCTAGGTATGATAAGATAGCCTATACAACCATTGCTGATTCAAAGGCGGCAAAGAGGGCTGAGAATAGTCAGGGCATCAGAGATTCTGTTGGTGCATATAGTGGTAATAAGAAGCTGACCGAACAGCAGCAGAAGGATAAGGCGGCCCTGGAGGCTCTTCTTGCTAGTAATACAAGAGGAACCGCCGGCGACTACGCTAAGGATAGAAATGAAAAGTACAAGGTTAACCAAATCAAAGAGGTTAATGATAACATTTCCGTTTCCTTTACTCCTAATGCATCCTTTGGTAATTCAGGTGTTGGCTCAGCTGTATTTACAAGCTCAAATGGTTCTTACCAGGGACAGTTCCTGCTGACAGGTTATTGTCCGTGCGCTATCTGTTGTGGTAAGACAAATGGTATAACCGCCAGTGGTAGTCTGGCTACTTCAAATCATACAATCGCTGCTGACCGTAGATATGCCTTTGGTACACAGCTTGTAATAAATGGACAGGTTTACACTGTTGAGGACCGTGGTGGTGCGATACAGGGTAATCATATAGATGTATTCTTTAATACTCATGCAGAGGCGCTTGCCTTCGGTAGACAGTATGCAGATGTTTATCTCTATACTGGAGAGGCAAGTTCGAGCAGCTCAGATAGTAGCTCGGACAGCTCTTCTGATAGTAATGAAGATGGTGGGGAATAATTATAGAAAGCGAGATAGTTATATGGGTTTTCTTTACAGAAGTACTAGAAATGAAAATGAAACAGCAACGGCTAGTGAAGCTATACTTAAGGGCTTAGCTGAGGAAGGCGGACTCTTTGTTCCTGATGAGATTCCTGCGCTGGATGTTCCTTTTGAAACATTAGCAGAGATGGACTATAAGGGCGTAGCCTACGAGGTTATGAGCCGCATGCTTACAGACTTCACAGAGGAAGAGCTAAAATATTGTATAAATGGTGCTTATGATAGCAAGTTCGATACAGAGCTTATAGCGCCTGTTAAATATCATCATGGAGCCTATATCTTAGAGCTGTTCCATGGAAAAACTATAGCATTTAAGGATATGGCACTTTCAATCCTTCCATATCTTTTAACAACAGCTGCAAAGAAAAATAATATAAATAATGAGATAGTTATACTTACAGCTACATCAGGAGATACAGGAAAGGCTGCGCTGGCAGGCTTTGCTGATGTTCCTGGAACCAGAATAGCAGTATTCTATCCTAAGAACGGGGTTAGTCCTATTCAGGAAAAGCAGATGGTTACAGAAAAGGGCAAGAATACATTTGTGGCTGGTATCACAGGTAACTTCGATGACGCACAGACAGGTGTTAAGAAAATGTTCTCCGATAAGGCTCTTGCTGAGGAGCTTGCAGCTAAGGGCTTCCAGTTCTCATCAGCAAACTCTATTAACATCGGTAGACTTGTTCCTCAGATGGTTTACTATGTATATTCTTATACAAGACTTGTTGCCGCAGGAACAATCAAGGCAGGAGACAAGATAAATGTGGTAGTTCCAACCGGTAACTTCGGTAACATTTTGGCAGCGTACTACGCTTCACTTATGGGACTTCCTGTTAACAAGTTCATTTGCGCATCAAATGACAATAAGGTTCTGTATGATTTCTTCACCACAGGTGAATATGATAGAAATCGTGATTTCATTCTTACAACATCACCATCTATGGATATCCTTATCTCCAGTAACCTTGAGAGACTTATCTATAGAATAGCTGGAAATGATGCTGCAAAGAATGCAGAGCTTATGAAGAGTCTCTCTGAGACCGGTAAGTATGAGATCACAGATGAGATGAAGAAGAATCTGTATCAGTTCTATGGAAACTATGCTACAACTGATGAAGTATCAGATACTATTCGTAAGGTATATGACGAGGATGGATATGTACTTGATACACATACTTCTGTTGCAGTTGCAGTATATGATAAGTACAAGGAAGAGACAGGTGATACACTTCCTACTATCATCGCTTCAACAGCAAGTCCATACAAGTTTACCAGAAGTGTTATGACAGCTATTGATCCTTCACTTGATTCAAAGGAAGACTTTGAGCTTGTAGATGAGCTCGAGAAGGTATCTCAGGTTAAGGTACCTC
>CAMKQB010000047.1 GCA_946414825.1 uncultured Lachnospiraceae bacterium | reverse complement strand
GGACAGGCTATAACAAATGACGACTTAATCGGTGCTCGTGAAATGCTTTCTGATGTGAGCGAGAAGTCTCTTTTATATAATCAGTACAAGGCGGCAGACCTTGAAAGTCGTGGAATAGATCCTTCAAATCCGGGAAGGGTTCCTGCCAAGCGTATGGCGGCTTCCGTTAATGCAAGAAATATCGCTGATGCTTTATACTTTAATGTTAGTAGCATTATTGATGCCCGTGATTTAGTGGCAAATCCTGAGGAGGAAACAATAAAAAGGATAGATAAGCATATATCTGAGTCGGGACAACCGGGTGCGAGTGCAGAAAGATTTGAGAATAATCTTGCTTCGATCATTTACTTTAATATAGTTCTAAACCATATGGATAAGCTTAAGAATGGTAATACCATTTTAAATGCATTATATAAGTCTGAGGTAGATAAGAATGTAAAGGAAATCACAGAGTCAGCTGCATTTAGAAAGATGCTGCAAAGCACCTCCCGAGAGGAGCTTCTCGTGGCTGCAGAAGAAGAAAATGGCAAGACATTATTTGCAAACTACGTAAAAAATGTTGCTGTCGAAAGAAAGAATGCTCCTGCCGGTGGCGTAAAAAATAAGTCAAAAGAAGAAATAATAGCTGCAGAGATGGATAATATGACAACAGGCTTTGCGGCTGATATTAGAAAAATAGTGAATTCTATAAAGGAAACCTATGGTCCGGGTAAGGCAGATAAGAAGCCATCTGATATGATGAAGGATCTGGCAGGCTTTATGTGGAAGCTTAATAAGCAGAATCTGGATAAGCTTACTCCGGAAGAGTTCGATAACCTTATGGATGTGATAGAGGCCAAGGCTGATAACTATCTGGATACCCATAAGAATCCTACTAAGCCGGATAGAATAAAGCGTAGCAGCGAAGTTCTAAAGGCTAAATGGGCTGTTGCAGAATACAGAAATGAGCTTAGAAGTATCTGGGCTGGAAAGGGCGGCAGAGTTCATAGCTACAGCCTTGGTCCAGAGACAAAGGGAAATACAATATCCGAGGCAGATGTTAAGAAAAATCTGGTTGCATTTGCATATGAAATGGCAGAGTTAAATATAATTGGCAGAGGTCAGCTTCCTATGTATGATCCGGTGAGCTATGATAAATACGGACAAGATTATGAACGTCCTGCTGAGCCATCGCAGGAACTTAAGGACTTCTTTGCGACTATGCGGAGATGGTATGAGCTTTACGTTCCTGGGGAAAATGGGGCAGTAAAACCATATTCCTTTGACACATTAAAAGAAATCTTAGATAATATAAATAAAGCCGGCGCTATATATCTTGGGAAAAATCATAATCCGGGAGATGAAATCTACGAATTTGTAAAGACAACTAAAGAGAGTGTACAGGATGCTCTAAAAAATGTATATATGATAGAGCCGATGATGGACCTTGAGATAGATGGAGAGAGAGTAGGTGCGAAGGATATAGTAACTCTGGCTAAAACTCTTGATGGACCATATAAGAATCTGGTTGCAATTGTGCCGGAAATGGAAGCAGTTAATTTTGGAGAAGAAGCCGTCAATGCAAATGATGCTGTAAGGAATGCTGTAAATGGGGAACAGGGACTTCTTCAGAATATGCTTACAAAGGAAAGAAAAATGAGGAATGGCCTATTTGAAGAAAATAGTGCAAATGCAATACGTTACAATAAGCAGGCTGCCAGAAATATTTCCCCTGATGAGATGGAAAATAGGATGGTAGCTTTGGCAAAAATAGCTACTTCCGAACTGATGGTTGATTTCACTGATAAGCTTGGTATGTGGAAGAATCTTGTGACGAGTCCACATTCCAGAAAACTACTTATCAGGCATGTGAAAAATGAAATGTCGAAGAAACTCCTGAATGATCCTTTATATAAAGCAGTAATTAAGAATTCAAATAGCCTGAATGTAAAGGATAATATTCTTAAGGAGGCAAAGAAACATAACAAGCTGGATGAACTTGCGAATAAGTTTGGTCCGGAGACATTACTTAAGGAGATGAAGGCTAAACAGGCAGCGCCTGCTCAGAATCCACATATGTAAAAGGCCGCAGGAACCGTCCCCACTGGCTTAAAAAGGCCACAGGAACCGTCCCCGTTGGCTTCAAAAAAAATAGGAGAAGGGCTTATGAACAAAAAAAGGGTGAGAAGAATAATTGTATGGGTACTTACTATTGCTTTTCTGATAGGACTGGCTCCTGTAGCATTGCCAAAAGTTGCGGCAGACAGTACTTCAGAAATAGCCAGTCAGACAGATGCTCTGTCGGATGAACCATTGACTAATGATGCTGCAAACGTGAATGGTACAACTGAAGAATCTGTAACAGAAGTGAGTAAACAGGATAGTGTCATGGATATCAATGAAGTTCCGGCTGATGAACTTGAGGTGGAGATAGAAGGCATTGAAGAGACTGAAGTAACAGAAGTAACAGAAGAAACAGAAGGTCTTGAAGAAGCTATAGATGAAGATGCACCCTTCTATCAGCAGGCTACAGTTGGAAATGTAATAATCACTGTTACAGCAGATGAGGGAGTTTTTCCAGAAGGCTCAACCATGTCTGCCAGCCAGGTTTCTGCGGAATCCTTCGGAATGACTGGATATGCTTTTGATATAAGCATATATGACAAGGATGGAAACGAAATCGAGCCTGATAATAGCAAGGGCGAGGTAAGGGTTTCATTCACATCTGCCCTTATATCAAATGAAAATATTGAAACAGATATTTATCACATGGCTGACGGCGCCGGTATAGAAAAGCTGTCCTCTGTAGCTCAGTCTGGAAACACAGTAACTGCTGTGACAGATGGATTCTCTTATTATTTAATAGCTTTTACATGTAATAATCAGGAATATAATATTACAAGAGATATTACAGAAAATGACACTGTATATATTTACCATATTGCCAGGGAAATAAATAGTAATATAACAGCTGCTAGCCAAATATCAAATGTCTCAATATCTGGAGATGATATATTTTCTCTTTCTGATAATAAGTATTATCTGAATATAAAAACTCCAGAGGATACGACAAAGGTATATAAAACAAATCTCAGCTTTGATGCTAGAGGTATTTCATATCAGGTTAAGGTAAATGTTTCATTTGAAAATCATAATCATGGAACAGATACATCGAATTATACTGTTTTTTATCTTGATGGAGCAATCTATAAATATGGAAACTATATTCTTGGAAATAATATAAATATATACCAGGATTTAGTTGTGAACGACTCAAAAGCATTAAATCTTTGCCTGAATGGACATACTTTTACAAAAGATGGGCAGTTAATATATGTTTATAAACAATTTTCAATTTATGATGAAAAAGAAGGAAAAATCTTATATAACCCGAATGGTACAAATAAAATTTTCAATCTTATACATGTTGCACGAGGCGGCCAGTTAGATTTGCATGGTGGATCCATATGTGATAGTGCTGGAGGAGTTGAACTTTTAGGTACCTTCAATATGGATGGAGGATCCATAAGCGGTCACTCGGGTGACAGAGCTGATAATAATGCACACAATGCCGGAGTATACATTTCCGGATGGACAGATAGTAGTAGTGGTAAAAGTGTTATGGGTACTTTCACTATGACAGGAGGTAAGATTGTAAATAACACCTGCAAGTGTGGAGGTGTTTATATTGATAATGGTCTGGCAAAAATCCAAGGTGGTGAAATATCTGGTAACGAGTCTGAATATGGAGGTATCTATGTTGGAGATGGAACTCTGGAGCTTTCCGGATCACCTATAATTTCAGGAAATAAATATAATGGTCAGGATAGAAATATCGTGATTAAGGATGGTAGTGGAATAAGCGTAGGGGAATTAACCGGAGAAGAAAAGTATGGCGTTACCCTGTTAGATGCCAACGGTTCCCCAAAGGCAGGTGTCTTTACCACTAATACAATAACAGAAGAGCAGCTGTCTCATTTTAAGAGTGACTGCAAAGAGTACAAGGTTATAATAAATGATGAGGGTAAGGGTGAACTGGTTCATCACCATTTATGGGATATCACTAAAATAAAACAGGATTCTTCTGATTCATTATATACTGCCTGCATCAATACAAATGATGATTGTAAGGAAATAGCAACAGTTACAATTAAGTCAGATAAAGATGAGTATATGTATGGAGAAGATATTACAGTAAGTGTAGAAACTAATGAAGCCTGGAATGAGGCTATAGGGGATGGAGCTCTTCCTACACCTGAAACTATAGTGTTTAAGAAGGCTGGAGCATCAGATGAATCTTATACAATGTCAGTTCCTACTGCAGCAGGAAAATATGTGGCTAGATCATTTGTCGGAATGGACAATGAAGCGTACGAAATAACAACAGAGTTTACCATCAAAGGATATGATATAGATAAAGCTCTGGAACTCTATACTGGAGATGGTGTAGCTTCCGGTGAAGTAAGTATTAATGCTAATGATCCTGACCCAATAGTTGATACAGTTATTACTGAAAATGACGAAAACATTATAAGTGAAGGCGGCAGGGTTTGTCTGGTTGTATACGTAGAGAAAAACAGTGTTTCAGAAAGCGAAGCGGCCGGATTGATAAGTGTGGCTGGAGAAGGTTCTAAGCTAGGAAGAACATATAATATAAATCTCTGGAAAAATACTTCGGGAATGGATCCGGTAATACTTGACAGTGTGGGAACACCAATCGGCTTTAATATAGCTATACCTGAAGAACTTATTAACACTGATAAGAATGTTGAGAGAACATACTCCATTGCGAGAGAACATGGCGGTAGTTTTGCACTGGTTCCATCACAGGTAGATTTAGGGGCAAGAACAATATCATTTAGTGCAGATAATTTTTCAACTTATGCAATTATGATTAAGGATACTTTGCTGGTTCCAGAGGATACGTCATCTGATGAAAATGTTACACCAAAGACTGAAACGAAAACAGCTGAAATAAGTGATACAAAGACTGAGCAAAAAAATGATAAGCCTTTATCTAAGGTGAAAGCTGCTAAAACAGGCGATAATACAAATATTGCTATAATAGTAGCGCTCATGATAATGGCTGCACTAAATATAGTGCTGATTATATTAAAGAAAAGAAAAGGACAAAATGAAAGAACATAATGGTCGACAAGGGCTGATAGTATTCCTGAGAATACTTGTGGTCTTAGTCATTATAGCTCTGCTGACAGTGCTCGTTACTATATTCCTGGGTTTGATGGGAAGAAAAAATAAGGATGACAGCAGTGTAGACAATCAGGATATTATAAATACTGAGGACTTAGCTACCTCGCTGGATGCTGTAGCTACCCCGGAAGAACCGGTGGCAAATGGCGATGCGGCAGGAATAGAACCGGATAGCTGGATGTCTGATAAAAGACTTCTGAACCCTGTTTCTACGGATGCAACTATACACCTTCCACAGGCAGATATGGCGGCCTTCGATGCTATCATTAAGGCCAGTGAGGAAAATAGTGTTTCAGCTTCTGATGGCGAGGAAGAAGAGGGCGGAAGTGCCTGGGACTCGGTAACACTGGATTTAAACTCTGTAGAAGGCTCTATTAACTACAGCTCCCCCGGGGATCCTGTTAAAACTCAGAAAATGGTAAGTACATACATGGTTCTGATAGATATAGACAGCGACACTATAGTAGCAGAGAGGGGCGCTGACACAGTTATCAGTCCTGCTTCTATGACCAAGATACTGACTGTTGTAACAGCCAGAGACTTCATAGATGAAACAACACTTGAAGATAAGTTTACCATTACTCCGGAAATAGCAGACTATTGGCGTGTAAATGATTGTAGCGCCGTTGGTTTCCTTCCGGGAGACGAAGTGACTGTAAGAGACCTTCTATATGGAACTATTCTTCCTTCGGGAGCAGACGCTGCTATAGGATTAGCAGAGTATTGCTGCGGTAGTGAAGAAAAGTTTGTCGAAGAAATGAACAGAAAAGCACGTGAACTTGGGCTTTCAGAAAATGCACATTTTACCAACCCTGTTGGAGTATATAACGATGATCTTCACTGCACAGTTACGGATATAGCTAAGGTTCTGAATGTGGCTATCCAGGATGATCTGCTGAGAGATGTGCTTTCAGCCAGAACCTACGTGACATCCACTACTTACGAGGAGCTGGATATGCCGGATGGTATCGAAGTATCAAACTGGTTTCTTCGCAGAATAGAAGATAAAGAGATGGATGGACAGGTCATTGCTGCAAAAACCGGTTTCGTAAAACAGTCAGGCAGTTGTGCTGCCAGCTACTATGAAGCTGATAACGGCAAGAGATATATATGCGTTACAGGTAATTCCTTTAGTTCATGGCGCTGTATATATGACCATCTGAGTATATATCGGTCACTTACAGATTAGTATATATTCAAACACATTAGGTAACTCTATTATCCAGATAGTATTTTTGCATATATGAGTTATTTACGGCAGATATGAGTTATTTATTACAGATAGGAGTTATATAGAGACATAATGGAATATAAATTAGTAGATATTCTTATAAAACTGGGTTACCACATAACCTTTGCAGAGTCCTGTACAGCTGGACTTGCTGCGGCAAAGCTTGTAAATGTTCCCGATGCTTCAAAGGTGCTGGATGTCAGCTTTGTCACCTATGCAAATGAGGCAAAGGTTAAGTATGTGGGAGTTAGTGAAAAAAGCATAGAACAGTTCGGAGTAGTGAGTGAGCAGGTGGCAGGAGAAATGGCTCTTGGCGCGGCAAATGCTATGGGTTCTGAAGTAGGTGTAGGAATATCCGGAATAGCAGGTCCTACAGGTGGAACTGAAGACAAGCCGGTGGGAATGGTTTGTTTCGGTATCAGCATAAATGGTAATGTAAAAACCTATACTAAGTATTTTGGTGATATAGGTCGGAACCAGGTTAGAAAGGCCAGCGTGGAATATATATTTACCACATTAATTGATGAGTTATGTTAACTAAAAGAAAGATATACCTGGCCCCTATGGAGGGGATAACTACATACATATTTAGACGTGCTATTGCTAAGTACTATGGGGGTATAGACAGGTACTATACCCCTTTTCTTACAGCTAGTCATCTGAAGGGAAGAGAACTGCGTGATGTTACCCCTGAAAATAATTTGGGAATGGATGTAGTACCACAGATACTTACCAATGATTCTGCTCTCTTTCTTACTATAGCCCGACAACTGGAAGAGCTGGGCTATACAGAAGTGAATCTGAATCTGGGCTGCCCATCGGGGACAGTTGTTGCAAAAGGTCGTGGAGCCGGATTTCTGGACAAGGTTCAGGAGCTGGATAGATTTTTGTATGATATATACGCCGGTTGTGATAATACTAAACTAAGTATATCTATAAAAACCAGACTTGGAATGGAGTTTTTGTCAGAATGGGATGATATACTAAGGGTTTACATAAAGTATCCGATAAAAGAACTGATAATTCACCCAAGACTTCGAAATGAATTCTACACAGGGCGTGTACATATAGATGAGTTTGAAAAGGCTTGTAATACCTTATATAATGAATCATCCTTCAAAGGTAGTATATGTTATAATGGCGATATAATAGATAAAAGATCATATAAGGATATCTTAGATAGTTTACATAAAATTCATTCACCCATTAATGTTATGATAGGTCGGGGACTAATAATGAATCCAAACCTGGCATGGGAAATTATGAGTTCTGATAATTCTGAGAAAAAAGAATTTGATAAAAATAAATTCCGGAGTTTTATAACAGAAATCATGGAAGACTATATCGTGGAAATGAGTAATGAAAAACAGGTGGTCATGAAGATGAAAGAGCTCTGGACATACTTTGCCATGGGACTGGGGCTGGACAAGAGCCGGTTAAAGGAGATACATAAGGTTAACAAACTCTCAGACTATAAAAATGCAGTTCAGATGATATTTAGTCAGATCTACTGATTATTGATGAAATTGACAATTTATGATAGAATGAGGCATTAAAAAACAAAAAACATGTAGCTTGATTAGAGCTGTTTTTAGTCTATGAAGGGACGGATATATCTAAGATGAGTAAGAAGAATAAGAAAAACCAAAATCCAAACGTAGAACCTCCACAGGTTGATAATACACAGGTCGAAACACCGCAGGCTCAGGGAGATCATTCGACGGAAAGCGCTGCTCAGCCTGAAATACCTGAAGCGCCAGATCCACAGGTGATAGATTCCAAGATGGATGAGGATGGTAATGTGGTTTTTTCTTCGGATAGTTATAATGTACCTGATCCTAAGAAAAAGATAATCGCTATAGCTATTATAGCTACTGTTCTTCTTGGCATTATCGTTGGTTCTATCATAGGCATAGTAAAATACAGATCCTATACCAGATATTATCAGGATACTGACTATCCGATTGCATGTAAAGAGATGAAGGATAGAACTTTATATCTGATATTAAAGGATAAAAGAACAAAAAATGAACCATGGAGTGTAGAAGTTACTGATCCGGATTTTGTAGAGGTGACTCAGAAGGGAAGAGCTAGTGGCAAGAAGAGTAAGTATATCTTAAAGCCAAAGATGGCAGGTGTTACGAATGTTACATTTACAAAAGAAGTTGATTTGGATGGAGTAAAGGTAACAGAGACTGTCCTTGAATTAATGGTTTATGTTTCTGAAACACCAGAAGGATTAAAGGTCAGTCTGGTTGATCAGATGGCTCTAACCTACGGAGATGAGGTTATTGGTGCAGGAACTGACTATCCTGTAGTGCTTACAGTTGCTGGTGCACTGCTGGGACACGAGGATGAATATCTCGGGAATATAATCTTCTTAAAGGGTAAAAATGATTGGAAAGTAGAGCCGGAAATTTCAAAAATAGATGTAGTTGAATCTGATGGAGACGGTTACAGTTATATGATGACCGTTATGTCACAAGGCGAAGATGAGCCTGACCAATATGAGGATGAGGAGTATCTAAAAAGTATGGGTAGTGGAGATACTGCTACGGATTTAGATGCTGCTCGTGAGACATTCCCTGATGGTATTGTGCCAACACCAGAGGGCATGACCTTTGATTATGGATACTTCAGTACAGCAACCGATGCTGAGGAAATATTAAGTGAAGGCGAAATCAAGTTCTCCAGTGAATCTCTTGGCATTACTGAAACCAGAAAGGTTACGATTTATAGTAGTGGTAGAGTAGAGTTTACACAGGTTGAAAAATAGAGTGTTTTATTTATTTGATACAATAACATTTTTTTGTTGCGCTTTTGTTATATTACGGGTGTTAAAATCGCAGTAAATGAAAGAAAATGAATGCTGTTTTATTATCCTGGAGGAAATAATATGTATAAAGTGAGTATACTTAAATCTAAAAAAGGTAAAAAAGTCCTATCAATTTTATTTGCTCTCGGTATGGTCATATCCAGTATAGGTGCTGTGCCGGATATGTCAATGGTTTATGCTTCTCAGACAGGAACTACTGAGACAGGAACTACCGAGTCGGGCGAGTCAAAAGAGGATAAAAAAGAGGAAGAACAGGATATCCTTAAACCTAAAACCGGAGTATGTTCCTTTTGGGAATGGAAGATGGTAACCAATCCAAGGGATAAAACTGCATTTGGGGATAATCAATACCATCCAGTAATGTTAGTGAGTATTAAACAGGGAGAGAATACTACAAATCATCCGTTTTTATCTTCTTACTCTATGCGTGGTTATTGCTTTACTCCTACTGATACATCTAGATTAAATAATTATACCAGTGAGTTTTCAACACCTTCAGAATCTCCTGAAAAATCAACTAGCAAAAGATATGGATATTATGGAAAACGTCCAGCTAATGGCGAAGAGCATTCGCCTAGTTATTACTTTAATGGAACAGAAAGCATTTATTATAAGCTAACTGATGCTGGCAAAAAAGGCTTACCTGAATCGGATGTAGGACAAACCCGATTCTTTACCTATGGTGACTCCATGGGTGTTCCTTGGATAAGAGCAGCGTATTGGGGACCCGATAATGGAAGAACTATGGTAAGTATCTGCTTCCCTAAAAAGCAGCTTACAAATGGTGAGGCTATTTTATATCAGCCTGATGATAAAGATTATTATTTGGATGTAAGAAGCTATGATGAAGAAGGAAATGATGATTATAGTGAGCCAGTGCATGTTATAACCCATAAACAGATAACCGATTACGTTCAAGATATCTATCATTTGGTTGTGCATAGTGGAGGTAACTATGGTACTTATTGGTGTCTGGAAGGATTAAATAACTCTTATGTAAAGCGTGTAGCTGAAGAGTGGGCTTCTAATATAAAGAACGGTAATAGCAGAACGAGCGTTCTGACTATGTATACTGATAATGAATATAGTATAATACCTCAGGGTACTAAGTCTGATCCGCTTAAAAAGCGTCCTTCAGCACATTATCAATATATTCCATATATAGGAACTCCTCACTTTATGACCTCTCTGGAGTCCCAGACAATAGATGAGGGTAAACTTCTACCTCTTGAACCGGGGGCTTTTGTAGATAATGATAGTATGGCAGCTGCTTCTGATGGAATCATACTTCCTAAAGGTCAGACTCTTACTATTGATGGAGGAACAGTGTCAGTTGGCACCAACTTTATAAATAATGGTCAGATAGTAGTAAAAAATGGAGGAACACTTATAGTTAAAAAAGGTGGCTGTATATCACCATATACAAAAAATAATGAAGGCGAAGGTACTATTAAATGTGATGGCGGCAGTGTCATAATCATGGAAGGTGCAAGAGTATATGGATTTATAAATGGAAATGAGAATAAGTATAGTACTTCTAATGCACCGATACTTCTGACAGGAGGGGGAACTCTTGTTAATTACGGTACACTCGTTTCAACCTATATGGTAGTTGGCAAGGGAAGCAAGATAGAGAATCGTAAGAATGGTAAGATACAGCTTGGATATAATAGAGTGGATATGCTTGAAATGATGTATAAAAATTCCGGTAATATGAAGCAGGTTGGCGAAAAAGATTATCAGACTTTTATAAAAGAACATACGGAGATAATCGAATCTAATAATTCGTTTGGATATTTTTCATCCCCTTTCGGTTACAATATTAATACATTAACGTCGCCAGTTTATTATAAACAAAATGATGCGATTTCCGTTGGACCAGAAGTAGTAATGACTCAAACAAAGCATTTTAAACGAGTCGGACTGTTTGGAGTAGGAGATGATAAGGCAACAATTATAAATGAGAAGACTGCAACATTTGAACATAAGATAGGAGATATCGATTTAGCTGATTCTGATAATGTAGATATTATTACACCTGAATATTAGAATAGACTCTATAAAAAATGATGCAGATATATACGACCTCAGAGTAGACTAAGTTCTACTAACTGAGGTCGTTTTGTGTTATAATAGCCACATGAATTCTGAGGTTTTTTCACAAACTTTAATAGTGCTTAATGTTTTTATGCTCATACTTCTGGTATGGGTTTTTGTTGTGCTTATGATAGATCCGTATGTAGAGAAGGTTAATCGTAGGCTGATGCTTACAAATGCTGGTATTATTATGTCTCTGGTAATTACTCAAAGACTTGGAGTTTATTATGAACTGAATGGTATAGTCGTTGGAAGACTTATCATTAGTATATATGAGTATATAATGAGGCCGGTGGTTATAGTTATCTTTATGCAGGTTGTGGCCAGGGACAGGAAACCATGGGGACTCATTGTAGTAAATACCATTATATTCCTGTCGGCTTTCTTTACTGATGTGGCATTTACTATTACTCCGGCGAATAAGTTTGAGAGGGGACCACTGGGCTTTACCAGTCATATAGTGAGTCTGATGCTTCTTATATGGCTTATAGTAAAAACCATGATCAGATACAGGAGTGAAGGGGAACATAGAAGCAGAATGATGCTTATTCCTATTCTCATGGTGGGTTTTATTCTTATCTCTGTAGTTCTGGATACTTTTGTATTACCCGAATATCAAGTCAGCTTTTTGATGGTTGCCATGGTTGGTAGCTGTGTTATGTACTATAGCTGGCTGCATCTGCAGTTTGTGCGTGAACATGAGGAAGACTTGAAAGCACAGCAGCGTATCAAAATAATGATGTCACAGATTCAGCCTCATTTTATGTACAATACCCTGTCCACTATTCAGGCACTCTGTCTGTCTGATCCTCAGATGGCATCTGAAACCACAGGTAAATTCGGGGCATTTCTTAGACAAAATATAGACTCTCTTAGCCAGACAGAACTAATCCCCTTCGAAAAAGAATTGGAACATACAGAAACCTATGCCGAGATAGAAATGGTAAGATTTCCTTTTCTACGTATTGAGTATGATACGGAGGATATGGATTTTGAACTTCCGGCGCTGACCATTCAGCCTCTGGTAGAAAATGCCATCAGGCATGGCATCAGGATTCGTAAGTCCGGAGTGGTAAGAATTAAAACCAGATATGAGAATAATGAACATATTATTATTGTTCAGGATAATGGAAAAGGATTTGATGTAAGTACGCTTTCTGATGCTGATGGAAGCCATATAGGTATAAGAAATGTAAGGGAAAGAATAGAAACCATGTGTGACGGAACCTTCAGTATTGAAAGTGAAAAGGATGAAGGAACCACAGTTACTATCAGAATCCCAGAGAAGTAAAACTGCAATAGAATAGTTACAAGTAAAAAAGGAATACTACTATGCGGGCGATATGTATAGATGACGAAGAACTAATAATGAATATGACGGTATCCATGTGTCAGGAATTGTACCAGATAGACGAGGCTGTTGGATTTACTGAAGTTATTGAGGCTCTTAAATGGCTGGAGAAGCATCCGGTGGATATAGCCTTTATGGATATAGATATGCCGGATATGAATGGTATAGCCCTGGCTGCACTTGTTAAGCAGAAGTATCCAAGTGCATCTATTATTTTTATAACCGGCTATTCCCAGTATGCTCTGGATGCCTTTAAGCTCCATGCATCCGGCTATCTGATGAAACCAATTACCAAGGCCAGACTGGAGGAGGAGGTGGAGTATGCCCTTTCACGCAAAAAAACCACGTCCCACTCATCTGCCCATATAGCGGTCAGAACCTTTGGCGAGTTTGATGTATATGTAGATGGAAGACTTGTGACCTTTAGACGTGCTAAGGCGAAGGAACTTCTGGCATATCTGGTGGACAGGCAGGGTGGAAATGTTACCAGAGCAGAAGTCTTCTCAGTCCTTTGGGAGGGAGGAGAGTATGACCGCACTATGCAAAAACAGGTGGATGTCATAGTCAGGAGTCTACGTGATACCCTTAAAGAATATGGAATAAATGATATAGTGAGAATAGATAGAAATGGCATGAATATTAGAGCTGAACTTATAGACTGCGACCTTTACAGATTTTTGGATGGAGACGCTGAAGTGATAAATAAATACCGTGGGGAATATATGAATTCATATCATTGGGCGAATCTGACAGAAGGCTATATAACCAGCTCATTATCGGACAGATATTAGTTTGTTGGACACTTGTTGGACAAAATGGTGTATTTGTTGGACATTTGTTGGACAAAGACTGCTATTATACTTAGTGATAATGTAGCTTAATTCTGTCCATTTTTTATTTTGGGGACAAATACTAATGCTGTGAGAGGCTGTTATGAGGTTAGTTTGTGTAGATGATGACATTCAAATACTGAATCAGACTGTTGATATGTGTCGAACTATGTCCAAAGTGTCTGATGCAAAAGGCTTTGAAAAAGCATCACAGCTAATAGAGTGGTTAGAGAATCATTCAGCGGATATAGCCATTCTGGATATAAATATGCCGGATATGAATGGAATAGCTCTGGCCAGGAAGCTTCGAGATGAACATCCTGATCTAAGAATAATATTTCTTACTGCTCATTCCAAGTATGCTATTGAGGCATTTAGTGTTCACGCAGATGGATTTCTTGTAAAACCTGTTAATGCTGAGACGCTGGAAAATGAAATAAACCTAATTTATAACGAGTTATCAGACACTGAGTCTCCTCACATTATGATAAAAACCTTTGGGGACTTTGATGTTTATATAGACGGAAATAAAATGAGCTTTAGTCGATCTAAGTCCAAGGAACTTCTGGCATATCTGGTGGACAGGCAGGGACGAGGAGTCAGCAGGTCCAATATATATGCCAGTCTTTGGGAGGGCGAAGGAGAGTATGATCGTTCCAGACAAAAACAGCTGGACGTTATTATAAGGAGTCTCAGAACTACACTTCAGGAATATGGCATAGGTGAAATACTGGAGATCAACCGGGGAGCCATTAGAGTAAGGACTGAACTGATAGAATGTGATATGTATAAATATCTGGCAGAAGAGAAGTCCTATTCCGAGGGAGAGGTAGAGATGTACCTTTCAGCATATCCCTGGGCCAGTCTGGGGGACAGATAAAAGAGGGTGGCATAATTGATTAAACTTAAGAAAAATAGAATAATGCTTCTAACTCTTTCTGTCATATTATCTATATCGCTGGTAGTGACGGATGCTTCTGTGGTTAACGCTCAGGTAATAGAAGATAAAAGAAAAGACTATGAGGACGCAGAGGAAAGCGCCGAAGCAAATAAGAATACAGCAGCTCAGCTGATGGAAGATATACAGGCAACTAATGAGAAGATAGCTGCTATAGCTAGAGGAATAGAAGAAAAAAACAGCGAAGTAAAAAAGCTGGAAGAAGATATAGAGGTATCGGAGAGAAACCTGATAGAGATTCAGGACGATATAGATGCTGAAAAGAAAAAAGTGGCGGATGCCATAGCCATAATGTATGAATCCATGGAAACGGAAGATTCTCTGGCTCTGTTGATAAAGGCAAACGACCTGGATGATATTATAAACCAGGAACAGTATATGGCTGATTATAGCAGCTTCATAAACCTAAGGATAGGCGCTTTGGATAAATCCATGGCGGATGAGGAAGATGCCAAACTGGAACTTGAGAATCTGAAAGCTACCAGAGAAGAAGAGATAAATGATTACGATGAACAAAAGCTTGAACTCAGCAAGGAAATGCAGGAACTTACAGATCTCATGGAAGAAGCGCAGGAAAGGGCAGAAAGTGCTGAGGCTTTCGCAGAGGAACTCAGGTCTGAAGTAATGGCTCTTGAGGCTGCCCAAAGGCAGATACTTTCCAGTAGAGGATATGATGGTGCAAACAGTGGAGTGCTTTACTCCGGTGATGGAACGGAGTTCTATTATTCCAGTCCGTATTATTACGAGACCGATGACCTGACATTACTTGCCGGTATCATTGAGGCTGAAGCGGGTAGCGTAAGCTATGAAGGTATGATAGCTGTGGGTAGCGTGGTTATGAATAGAGTCGAAAGCCCTAATTTTGCAGATACTATAGCCGGAGTTGTATATGCACCATATCAGTTTGAACCTGCTGAAACAGGTATACTTGCGGTTATACTTGCCAGAGGGCCTGCTGCTCCATGTATACAGGCAGCACAGGAAGTGTTGGATGGTAAGAGAAATGTACCTAACTATTATTTCAAAGCTGCATGGTATGCAGAGGAACACGGCATAGAAGGGGTTAATATAGGCGGAAATGTATTTCACTAGAATAGATTAAAAGAATTATTCTGGTGCGTAGCATATAGAATCAGTGTTTTTTATTGAGAAGTAGAAAGGAAGAATATATGGTTACAATATCAGTAGATGATCAGTTCAATGTTGCAAAAGAAATCGCGGATATGATGTACGAGATAGATCCGGCTGGCGAGCATGTTCCGTTTTCTGATACTGATGAGGCGCTAGAGTATGTCAAGGAAGAAAATCCTGATGTTGCATGGCTGGATATAGAGATGCCGGGAATATCGGGACTGGAGCTCTCCATGGAAATCAAGAAAGCCTCTCCAATGACAAATATTATCTTTGTTACAGGTCACGAGAAGTTTGCTTATCAGTCCTTTCAGCTTCATGCCAGTGGCTTTATACTTAAACCAGCCACTATTGATGCTTTAAAGAGGGAACTGGAAAACCTGCGTAATCCAGTGGAGGTAAAAAGAACCGGAATCCTTAGAGTTCAGTGCTTTGGCAACTTCGAGGTATTTGATAAGGATGATCATCCGGTTAAGTTTAAAAGAAGCAGGAGTAAGGAAATCCTGGCATATCTGATAGATAGGCGTGGCGCTCTCTGTTCAGTTGGAGAGTTGTGTGGTGTACTCTTCGAAGATAGAGAAGAGGACAGAGCTCTAAAAAAACAGCTGAGAGTATTTCTTTCCAGCCTGAAGGATGACCTTGCTAAGATTGGTGCAGCAGATGTTCTTGTCAAAGGCTGGAATGCCTATGGGGTAGATTGTTCACTTATAAACTGCGATTACCTTAACTATCTCAAGGGTGATAACCAGGCTGTTAACTCCTTCCTGGGCGAATATATGATTCAATATACCTGGGCCGAGATGACACTTGGTGAACTGATTATGAAACCTGAAGGTATGTGATTTTAGTATATTAAGTCTTATAAAAACTATTTTAAGGATATTGAAAGTATGAAAGAAAAACTGGATTACAGGATCATAAGGGCTTTCCCTTATGTGGTCTTTTCCTTATATTTAATCATAATAGTGGCACTTTTGCTTTTATCCTTTACGGTTCTAATTGGAAGCTCCTCCGAGAGGATATTATTCTTAGGTACCAGAAGTGGTGTAGCTCTGACCTTTAGAGTCCTGGAGTATGTAGCACTTGTGGCGTTAGAGCTTATCCTTTACAGAATGATGAGGGAAAGCAGATATTTTGCTATAGCTTATAATGTGCTTCTTGGTTATATGATAGCAGATTTGGTATATAGAGTTGCCAGCTGGATATGTGATTTTTATGACAATACAGCTACATATATTATCCTGGCTTTTATCAGACTGCTTCCTGAGACATTTATGCTTTTTGGCATATACTATATGATCAAGGCATTTGCCGCCCTTTATGTGAAAATGAAAAAGAAGAAAATAGTTGAAGATACCAAGAGGCTTGCTACATTGTGGATATCAGCACATTCAATATTTATTGTTATCAGTATAGTTCTGCTTCCGGTGCTTTTTGCTGCTCCAGAGGCTGCTAAAAAGCTTTTCCTGATGCTTTATATAAGCGCTACGGTTTACTACATAGTGGTGGCAGTGCTTATTTATATCAGAACTAAGGATTTCTGTTATGATTACTATATGTATAGGTATAATGCCAAAGAGGTAGAATAATATTATGATCAATTCATATGAAAACTATACTGAATATATAGCCATAATCAATCTGGTATTTATTCTTGTTTCTATGCTTCTTGCAGTTGTGGTTCTGGTAGTGGCAGTTCAGATGAGAAGTCATAGTAGAAGGATGGGATGGTTTATAACGGCTGTTCTTGTAGCTGTTGGCGGTCTGACCTTCCAGATAGAATCGGTGAGTATTACTACCAAGGACCCCAGACTATATCTGCTTGCATCCTG
This sequence comes from uncultured Lachnospiraceae bacterium, assembly GCA_946414825.1. Lineage (GTDB taxonomy): Bacteria > Bacillota > Clostridia > Lachnospirales > Lachnospiraceae > Eubacterium_Q. Next base: position 3,300 of record CAMKQB010000047.1, on the reverse strand, counting down.
GGTTATGTATGCCATGGTTGCACCGATATTCGGGCTTTATTTCATAGAGACTGAAAGAGTTGAAGGTCAGAAGTGGGATGGACATTTCTGGACCCTGCTTCAAAGTCTTGTGGCCGTGCTGGTTATGATATTTGCCTTATATGGCGGTAACTTCTTTATGCTGAATCTGGTATTTATGATGCAGTATATGATAGTTATGATAATGCTTCTTATATCATCCAAAAGTATAAGAGCCAGTATCGGATTTCTGATTGGTGCATGCTTTCCAATATTTTCAGCACTGACCGGAGTTGCGGATACTAGACTAGATACCGTAGGATTTGGTATAATAATGCTACTACTGATAGTTTTCTTCGGCTATCAGGTAGATACAGAGAGAGAACTGCTGGTGAAACAGACAGAACTCTCAGAGAACAAGGTTTCACTTCTGATGGAGCAGATTCACCCACATTTTATATATAATTCGCTCCAACAGATTGCTCTGCTATGTGACGAAGATCCGGGTTCTGTTAAGAATGCGATCTTCAATTTCTCGGGATATCTGAGAAAAAACTTCGAGGCTCTGACCAATGAAGGTATGATACCCTTTAGTCAGGAGCTGGAGCATGTGGATACGTATATAGCCCTTGCGGAGATATTGCCATCCAGAAACTTCTACGTAGAGAAGGATTTCGAGGTTACGGACTTTTATCTTCCGGCACTGGTTGTACAGCCCCTGGTAGAAAATGCCATTCTATATGGAATAGGTATGAGTACCGAGGGTGACAAAATAGTACTTTCTACCAGGATAGAGCACGGCTATATAGTTATAAAAGTATCCGATGATGGTCATGGAGTTGTTACTCAGCTGCCTTCCCAGAAGAAGCGTAAGAGCGTCGGAACTCAGAATGTGAAAACGCGTCTCAAGATATTATGTCAGGGAGAATTATCAATTAATAAAACCCCAAATGGTACAGATGCTATTATCAGGATACCTGAAATGCTCGCTATACCGCAGAAACAGTAGGTTTTTTGAGGGCTTAACAAATTTTCAAAAATCGAAAATAATTTTTTAAAACTGTGTTGCTCTTTTGTTACCCTTTTGTTGATATAATGGGCACATAAAGATAATTCAGTAGACATAATTATCAAAAAACTTATTATATTTAAATCCAAGGAGGATGGGAGAATGAAGAACAAAATGATTACAGTGTTGAAGAAGATTTCAACAAATAAGAAGGCGGTTATAGCAATTAAGTCTGCATCAGCAGCAGCACTTGCAGCTATTGTAGCAGTTAGTTATAGTACAGGAGCATTTGCGGCAGCGGCAGATATGTCAGGAGTTGTATCTCCGATAGTTTCTTTTCTAAATGGACTTTTAACACCTCTTTTAGCACTTGTTGGTGCAGGTGGAGCACTCTTCTGTGTAATGCTTGGTGTTAAGTATGCAACAGCTGAAGAGCCACAGGAAAGAGAGAAGCGTAAGCAGTCACTTAAGACAGCTATCATCGGATATCTGCTTATATTTATCCTTGTAGTTGCACTTAGACTTTCTATCGGACCTATGACAACATGGATGCAGAATTCAGTTAAGGGCGCAACAACAGCACCTACTTCTGCAGCAACAACAGAAAGCAACTAATTAATTGACTTAATATAGGGGATATAGCTTAGGCTGTATCCCCATTAGTACTAATATATGTCTACTGTATTTGCATCCGTTTGGGTGCCTTTGATCTAGAAATGGAGTGATTGAATGAAGACTATCCATAAGGTTTTAATCTATTTATTCCTGTTTGTAATAGTGGCGGGCGCTCTGGGCTTTTTGCTCCAGAATTTTGTTTTGTCACCTCAACAGAGTTTAGACGGGAAGTTTAGCTTTGACTGGAGTCTGCTCCTTAAGTGGCAGACCTGGGCTTTAGGAGCCATAGGTTCATTTGCATTGTCACTTATATGGCTGCTTACCGGAAACAATCTGGATATGATGGTCTTTGGAGAAGGAAAAGGTCTCCTGGGTAAAAAAGGTAAGGTTGACGTGGTGCAGGGTTCTCTGGAAAACAGCCGATTCCTTACAGATGCAGAGAGAGACAAGTATTTTCCTGGACATACTTATAAACAGCTAAATCAGGTTAAAAAGGATGGTATACCGGTAAGAGCGGTATTAGATAAGAAAAATAATCTTCAGGTCAATTTCCTTCCGGGAGCACATTCACTTATTATCGGTGCTACCGGTTCTGGTAAAACAACTACATTTATCAATCCTATGATTCAGCTTTTGGCATCTACAGCTGCTGGAAGCTCAATGATAATGACGGACCCTAAGGGTGAGCTTTTTGATCTGCATTCAGGATATCTGGTATCCCGTGGATACAAGGTTCTGCTCCTGGATCTCCGTGATACTTATTCTTCCTCCAGGTGGAATCCACTTGATGGTATATGGGATATGTATCAGGAATATGTAGAAGCAGGAAAGGGTATCAAGTTCCATAAGGATGATATGTCCAAGTACCCTGATCTGAAGCGTATGGATGGCGAAGGCAAACCTGGTGAGCCATGGGCTGAGTGGCATGGGAATGCATATGCAGATTTGTCACATTGTCAGGATGACGTATCCGTAACTAGACAGCGTTTCTATGATGAAATGTACGAAGATCTGAATGACCTTATATCAGTTATCTGTCCTATCGAAAATGAGAAGGATCCTGTATGGGAGAAAGGTGCACGTTCCATAATAATGTCAACTTGTCTGGCCATGCTGGAGGATTCTGAGGACGAAAGACTGGAAATGACCAAAGATAAGTTCAATTTCTTCAATATCAACAAGGCACTTACGAATTCAGAAGATGAATTTGCGACACTTAAAGAATATTTTGAAGGTCGTAGTAAACTGTCTCAGGCGTATACACTATCACGTCAGGTTTTATCAGCAGCAGATACTACACTTTCATCTTATATGTCAATAACATTTGACAAACTAAATATGTTTAATGATAGAGGACTATGTGGTCTGACATCCGCAACAGATGTTCAGGCAGAAAAGTTTGCCGATCAGCCTACAGCCCTCTTCATGAAGATACCGGACGAGAAGGATACCAGACATGGACTAGCTGCGGTATTTATTCTCTGTATGTACAAGGCACTTATCAAGGTTGCATCTGCTAGAGAGGATTTGTCACTTCCTAGAAATGTATACTTCATACTTGATGAGTTTGGTAATATGCCTAAGATTGAAAAGTTCGACAAGATGATCACTGTAGGACGTTCCAGAAAGATATGGTTCAACATGGTAGTTCAGTCATACTCACAGCTCAACAATGTATA
>CAMKQB010000046.1 GCA_946414825.1 uncultured Lachnospiraceae bacterium | reverse complement strand
GCCTTGAGGTGCATAGTTCTGTTATTCTGTCACAGGTTGACGTTGGAGTCTTCAAGAAGCTCGGTGTGAATTTAACATGTGAGCCTAGATATCAGAACAAAAAATTGTTCCACACCTAAAATTTGTTACTTAGATAAAAGTCAGATGATATTTTGATGTCTCTGGCTTTTATTCTATTAAAAATTATTTGATAATGGACACAGTGCACCTAATTAGATGGAGGAGAGAAAATGAAAATCTACAAGAAAGTGATTAGTGTTATGCTCGCTGCTGCTATGGTTCTTAGCGTAGTGGGATGTGGCAAGAAAGGGAAAGAAGATCCGAGTCAGATGGGAGGCTCGGCTGCGGCAAAGCAGACATCAAAGGAATATGTATTTCAGGATGATCCGGACTTCTCATTGTCCGGAATAAGGGGTGATATAACATCCTTTGTATTTGATGATGCTACAATGTATATGCTAACAAGCGAGTGGATGGAAGGAGCTTCCGATGGAGATGCAGAGGCGCTTTCATCTTCAGAAGGAGATGCTGAATCAGAAAAATCAACAGAGGGTGATGCTGATTCAGGGGCAATCGCATTTAGAGTATATAAGGCTTCTGTTGAAGGCGGAGAAGTTGAACTAATATATGAGAACTTTGTAGAAGATGGTACTTATATTGATTCACTCATGCAAAAGCCGGATGGAACGCTTACTTTCAACCTATCAGTTTATGATGATGAAGGTAATTACGAAAAAGCTTCGTTGTATGAATATGATGGCAAGGATTTCAAGGAAACCATTGATATAAAGGATATAGTTTATCCTGAAGATGGTACTTACTTAAGTAAAATGCTGTTTGATAAGAATGGTAATCTTGTAGCAGTTTACGAGAATGTTATAAGGACTTACGATTCCAGCAAAAACAAAGTATCAGAAATAAGTTTTGAAGGAACGGTTGACGCCGTTGGGTATGACAAGAATAAGGATATAATAGTTGAACATATCGTATATTCAGATGAAGAAGGCGGAGAGAATAGTCTTACAATCAAGAAAGTTGATACTGAGAAGGGAGAGGTCCTAGAGACCTATCCTATGGAGGTATCTTATCTTCCTAGCTCTGATAGTCTTATGATGGGTAATGGAGATTATGATTTCTACTATGAAACTTCATCAGGAGTATTCGGATATAAATATGCAGACAAGAAGGGTACTCAGGTGCTTGAGTATTCAGCATCAGATATAGATACAAATAATCTGGGTTATAAGGTTTTTGTTAATGATACATTCTACTGTACTGAGTGGGACTGGGAAAGCGTAGATGCGCTTAGTAATGTACATAGATTTATAAAGGTTGATCCATCACAGGTTGAGGATAGAGTTATTCTTACTATTGCTTCGATGTATGGCAGTTATTACCTGAAAGAACAGGTTTCGGATTATAATAAGTCTCAGAATAAGGTAAGAATCAAGATTGTTAACTATTCAGAGGAAAATGATCCTCAGGCAAAAATGAGTGCAGATATAGCCGCCGGAAATCTTCCGGATATGTATGACCTGTCAAGTGGTGTAGGAGCTATGTCAAATGAGCAGGCTATTGCTAAGGGTCTGTTCGAGGATCTGAATCCATATATCGAGAAAGACTCAGAGATTAATACAGAGGATCTGATACCAGCTGTTTACAATACACTTCAGCATAATGGAAAGATGTACTATGTAGCTTCCGGTTTCTATGTATCAACAATGATGGCAAGAGCATCTGAAGTGGGAGAAGAGGCCGGATGGACATTTGATGAGATGAAGGAATATGTAGACAGCAAGCCGGATGCAAATCTATTCTATTCAAATAATAAGACAGATACATTAAATGAACTTATGTACGGATGTATAGATGATTTTGTAGACTGGGATAAGGGAGAATGCTCCTTTGATTCGCCAGAGTTTGTAAATGTTCTCGAAATGTGTAACAGAGGAACAAATGACGAGATGGAATGGACAGAGGATACTCCTTCCTCCGAGGAGATGCTGAAGGACGGAAGCATGCTCTTTATGGAAGGAAATATCACACCTGAAGATCTTCAGCTATATAACAGCATGTTCGATGGCGATATCTCCTTCAAGGGTTATCCTAATAAGGAGAAGAAGGGAACATACTTCAACTTCGATGGTACTATTGCAATGTCTAGCAAGTGTGAGGATAAGGATGCTGCCTGGGAGTTCATGAGACAATATCTCACTGAAGATTATCAGGGTAAAAATTATTCTGAAATGTACGCTATCCCAACCAGAGAGGATGTTTATGAGGCATATGTTCAGAAGTGTACTTGTACAGAGGAGACAAAGGACAAGTATGGAAATGACCTGTATCCTATGAGCGGCACAACAGGATGGGGTACTGACGAAGTAGAGATTAAACCTCTTACAGAGGCTGAAATGTCTGAGTTTAGAAAGCTTATAGACGGAGCCCAGGGAGAATGGCAGTTAAATGAAAGCTTAGGTGATATAATCAGGGAAGAGGCACTAGCTTATTTCAAGGGTGATAAATCAGCTGAGGACGCAGCGAAGATTATTCAGAATAGAGCAACAACATATATAAATGAAAACAAATAGTATTGGGTTAGATTATGTCTAAGAAACTAGGCAAAAAAAATGAAAATGTTGTAATACTTGATAACGAGGGTCACGAGATACATTACAAGAAAAAAGGCTACACAAAAGGGGAGAGACTGGTAGGCGGTCTCTTCCTTAGTCCTAGCCTGATAGGTGTAATGGTATTTTTTGTGATTCCTTTTTTTGTTGTGATTTATTATGCGAATATTGATAACATTATAAATAAACAGTTTGTTGGATTACAGAATTATCAGAATGTTCTGGAGAATTCTGCATTTAGACAAGCTGCAAAGAATACTGCAACATTTTCACTTATATCTGTTCCGCTTGCGATTATACTGTCCCTTGTAATGGCGCTGATACTGGATCATGAGATTCCCTTCAAGAGCACTTTCAGAACTTTTTTCCTGAGTCCTCTTATGGTTCCGGTTGCTTCAATAGTTCTGATATGGCAGGTGCTCTTTGATTATCATGGAGTAATAAATGATGCAATAACTGTTTTCGGAGGAGATCCCGTCGACTGGTTCAAGTCGAGCTACAGTCAGCTGGTTGTTGTGATTCTTTTCCTATGGAAGAATCTTGGTTACAACATGATTCTTTTTATGGCGGCACTTAGTGCTATACCGAAGGACGTGCTAGAGGTTTCTGTGCTGGACGGAGCATCAAGCTGGAAACAGTTTTGGAGTATAAAGTTTAGATATATAACGCCAACTCTGTTTTTTGTAGGTATCATGTCGTTGATCAATTCCTTCAAGGTTTTCCGCGAAGTATATTTGCTTACGGGGGACTATCCATATGATTCGCTGTATATGCTGCAGCATTTTATGAATAATACATTTAAATCGCTTGATTATCAGAAGCTGTCATCGGCGGCGATAATCATGTGTCTTGTTATGATGGTGATTATAGGAATCCTGTTTATCTTTGAGGATAAGATAGGACGAGATGTAGAGGGATAAGTAACACCATTCTTCGAAGGAATTATATAGGAAATACTATGCAAAATGTAGAAAGCCCAAAACAGAATACCGGGAATTATAAGCTGCGAAGGATTATAAAAAAGGTAATCCTCACATTTATTGCGGCTATTTTTGCTATATCATTTTTACTTCCGACTGTGCTTACATTTGCGAACTCCTTCATGTCGGAACAGGAGATAAGCTCGAACTACGGAGTTATCTTCAATGATTATTCGAATAAAAATGATGGAACAGAGCGTACAGTTTCCTACAGGTCAGAGAGGGTTAATCTGAAACTGATTCCGGATAAGGTGGTGGGATCGCAGTATGAGACGGTTCTGCTGAGGAGTCCTGATTATTTGATGAAGTTCTGGAATTCGGTTTTCCTGACACTGCCGATAATGATATTCCAGATAGCCATTGCTTTGGGAGCAGCTTACTGCTTCGCAAGGTTTAGAGGAAGAATCAAGGAGATTATTTTCTTTCTGTACCTGATACTGATGCTAATGCCTTATCAGGTTACGCTGGTTCCAAACTATATAGTTGCTAATTGGTTTAATCTTCTGGATACTAGATGGAGTATCATCTTGCCAGGTATCTTCGCACCATTCAGTGTGTATCTGCTGACAAAGTATATGCGAAGGATTCCAGAGTCTGTTATAGAAGCTGCGAAGCTCGACGGAGCAAATGAATGGAATATATTCTGGAAGATAGCATTTCCTCTTTGTAAGGGGCCAATAGCGTCAGTTGCCATACTGGTCTTTATAGATTATTGGAACATGGTAGAACAGCCACTTATTATGATGAGCAACTCAGCTTATCATCCACTGTCAGTATTCCTCTCCCAGATTAATAACGGAGAGATAGGACTGGCCTTTGCAGTGGCTTCCATATATATGGTACCACCTATTCTCATATTCCTATATGGAGAAGAATATCTGGTTGATGGAATCGCTTATTCCGGTTCCGTCAAGGGTTAATAGAAATAATAAAGTGTTTGATGTCATTCTGAGCATAGCGAAGAATCTTTTACAAGTTCAAGGAGAAAGAGTATGGATAATATGAATAGTACAGTAGAGAAATCCATGGAAGATATTGAAGTCGAAAGTGAAGTAGATCGTATCGAGGAAATGCGCCGCGCAAGATTCAAGAAAAGAGCTTTGCGTAACTTTGCTATTATCTTCTTCGTTGCTCTTATTATACTTACATTTTTCTCCAATACGATTATGAACTATTCACTTCCTGAGGTTACTACGGAAACTGTTTACAGAGGTTCTGTATCTCAGAAGGTCAGATGCCAGGGAGCGGTTGAGGTGAGCCTGGATCAGGAAATAACTGTGAGTGGTAAGAGAGTTGTAAAGGAAGTATTCTTCGAGGACGGGGATACCGTAAAGGAAGGTGATGTCATTATGACATTTGAGGAAGAGGAGAATACTGATCTAAAGGATGCAGAGGAAGAACTGGAGCAGCTGGAGTCAGACTATGAGAAGCAGACACTTCGTGTTGGTCCTGATTACTCCGAACAGTTGTCATCAATAAGTGCGGCAAGTGACGAAGTAACGGTTGCGGAAGCTGCGGTTGAGCAGGCAAAGGTTGACGAGGCAAATCTTGCAACAGCCAGAGCAGAACTGGATTCATTACAGGCTAAGTATGATGAGAAGTTCGCGGAGGTTGCTCCACTTACCGAAAAGTTTAATGCAATCAATGAACTGGATAGAGAACAGCAGACTCCTGAGGATCAGGAATTTATAGATGAATATAGTACACTATCCGGAGACCTGGATATTATCAAAAATGACCTTGATAACAAGAGTGGAGAAGTTGCCTCGCTGGAAGCAAAGCCAACTGTTGCAGAGGCAGAAGCAAACCTTGCTGCTAAGAAGGCAAACCTTGAGAGTCTGCAGCTTGGTCTTGTCAGCAAGAAGAAGGAAGATAGTGTAACTGCACAGACAAATGCAATAGATGATGCAAATGCTGAGAAGAAAATAGACAAGCAGAAGGATAAGATAGATAAGCTGAAGGATACAGACGATTATAAGGAAATAAAAGCAAATGGTACAGGAATCATTTCCGGACTTAGTGTAAAGCCGGGGGATACAATAGATGCGGATACTCAGGTTGCAAGTATTCAGCTTGCTGATAGCGGTTATGTTGTATCCTGCACCATTCCTAAGAGGGACAGCCAGGTTCTGAAGGTGGGCAACGAGGCTGATATTGAAAATCTTTGGGGCGACGACGTATCTGCAACTATAAGAAGTATCAAGGCTGATCCTTCAAATCCAAATCAGCAGAGCATAGTTAAGTTCGAGGTAAAGGGAAATGTCCAAGTAGGCGAGACTCTCCAGTTTGCTGTAGGTGACAAAACTGGAAAGTATGATACCGTCATTCCTAATAGTGCTGTTAAGGAGGATAGTAGTGGTAAGTTCGTATATGTTGTTAAGGTTAGAGCCACACCTCTAGGAAACCGTTACATAACTAAGAAGGTAACGGTAGATGTACAGGCCTCTGATACAGCAAACTCTGCAATCAGCGGAGATGTATCAGAATACGACAACGTTATAATCAATTCCTCAAAACCACTTGATGACGGCCAGCAGGTCCGCCTCACGGATAAGTAGTAAAGGCTATGAAAACACAGAATAAAATCCTACATCCAAATAAATACGTAGTAGTTGCAATCCTCGCAGTCAACGTACTGGTAGGTGTTCTTGTGCTGTTTAGTTTTCTTTCCGCCAGATCCAGAAGGCTGAATCTTTATTCTGAGCAGGCGGCGGCAAGATGGGATAACAAGGACATGGACTATTCTGAGATAAGTCTTTTTTATTCAGAATCCAATGGCCTCGATTCGGGCGATGTTCAGAACCTCCGAAACAGCATTCAAAAGAAGCTATACGATGATTCGTACCTTTCCGAGGATACAGAAGGAAGAGTATGGATAGATGCTTATTCTGGTCATACCTTTGACGAAATTCGTAAAGACTCGAATAATATCAAGGTAAATGTCTACACAGTAGGTGGAGACTTCTTCCAGATTCATCCGATTCCGCTTAAGTCTGGAAGCTACCTGGATATGGAGAGCTCTGATGTGAATCAAATACTTCTAGATGAATATGTGGCTTGGGATCTCTTCGGCGGCAGTGACGTTGCCGGAATGAAGCTATGGATAGGTGACAGCGTCTTCACAGTAACCGGAGTAGTAAAGGTTGATGAATCCAAAGCCTGGACTCAGGCGTACGGAGAATATAACTCTGTCTATGTCCCAATTGAGTCTTACAGCAGAAAGGACATCCAGTCAGGCGACGATTATGATGAGAGTACGCTTAATGCCTTGGACTCCGCAGGTTTATCAGGAAATGAAGGTACGAAGGCTCTATGCTACGAGGCAGTGCTGCCAAGCCCTATCAAGAACTATGCTTTAAATGTTGTTGCTGAAGCAGCTGGAATAGAGTTCAAATCAGACGAAGAGAAAGAAAAAATGAGATCATCCTTAAACTTTGAGGATATTGAGATAGTAGATAATACAGCGCGTTTCAAAATGATACAGCTGATTACAAATTCCCGAAATAGAGATTACATAGAAATGCGTGCAAATGACATTTACTATCCTTATTGGGAGAATATAGCACGCCATGAGGAAACTCATCAGTATAAGTCGTTATGCTATAGAGCGTGGCTTCTTGTGATTCCTATCCTTAGCCTTATATATGCCTGTATAGTGGCATTTAACATTTTAAATGAGGAGATAAGTAAGCTTCGTGCGGCCAGGCGGAAATATTAGCCATGAAATAGATGGCATATCGGGAATAATTTCTTGTCGATATCATTACAATAAACTATAATATGGATATGGGGTTACTAATTAGATAAAAAGAAGGATGTTTGTTATGAATGTATACGATATTACAGTATTGGGGTTAGTACAGGGAATCGGATACAGGTCATTTGTTGCTGAATATGCAAAGGAGAAAGGACTCCTTGGATATGTCAGAAGCTCAGGTGGAATAATTAAGATTCATGTGGAATGTGAGCCGGAGGAAATCGGCAAGTTCACATTTCATCTTAGATACAATTGTCCAGAGGGCGGAAGAATCGACAGCATTATAGTAAAGCCTGTAAAGAAGCCTGAAGAAACAGAAGCTGTGGAAAATGAGGCTCAAGGTGAAAGTGAGTCACAGAACTCAGAAGAACAAAGTGCTGAGGCTAAGGATGTAGATGTCCTGGATGCATATGGCGCTGAATATGACGACAGCTTTATTATTGCTCCAAGTGAAAGCTTTGAAGAGAAGATGCGATTCATATCTTCTGACAAGGCTACCTGTCCAGATTGCGAGAAAGAACTGCTCGATCCAAACAATAGAAGATATAGATATCCATTTATCAGTTGTAAGAAATGTGGTCCTAGATTTTCTATTATCAAGAAGATTCCATATGACAGAGATTCTATAACCATGAAGGGTTTCTCTATGTGCGATGAATGCGAGGCGGAGTATCATCAGATCGGAGGTCCTCGTCACTATGCCCAGACTATAGGATGTAAAAACTGCGGTCCTATGCTGAGATACTATGAGAACCGTATGGTGGATGAGATACAGCTTACGCAGGAGGAGATGATTCAGAAGACGGAGGATGCACTGAGAAATGGCAAGATAGGTGCCATAAAATGTGTGGGCGGATTCCGTATGGTATGTCTTCCTACTTGTGGTGAGGCGCTTAAGAGGCTTAGAAGGATAAAGGGACGTCCGGACAAGCCATTTTCTATACTATTTCCAAATCTCGAAACTATAAAGAAATATTGCCGTGTTTCTGAAAAGGAAGAAGAACTTCTCAAATCACCTGCCAGACCTGTTGTACTGCTTGAGAAGAAATACGAATATGATTATGCCGAATGGTATAAGGATTCGATTGTCGCCGGTGATATGGAGAGTATCTACTCCGGTGATGAAATATTTGACTATGAAACTACCAGATTAAATGACAGAATAGGTGTAATGCTTCCGGCGGATCCAATTCAGATAATTCTGGCAAATGACCTGGGACCTATAGTTATTTCAGGAGGAAATAAGAGTGGTGAATCAGTTATCACTGATGACAAGACCATGCGTATGCTTCTCCCTGAGATAGAGGAATCTGAAGAGGACATATTCGAGGATGAAGAGCAAGATGAAAATGCAGAAGTAGAGGTAAATGTTCCTGAAGAGACTCTCGATTTTATGTTAACTAATACGAGAGAAATACTTGATCCTTTAGAGGACTCCCTGGTACAGGTTACTAAGGTTAAGAGTGGACACAGAATCAAGGACGTAGTTCAGTTTATACGACGTTCCAGAGGATATGTACCTGAACCGATTGAGATTCCTAATGTAATGGAACTGGATTCCTTTGCTTCAGGTAGTGATAAGAAATCTGTTTTTGCGCTGGGCAAGAAGAATATGGTATATCTCTCTGAATACTTTGGGGATATGGATAACTCCTCTGCACCAGAGAGACGTAGTGCTGCAATAGATAGAATGAGTGAACTCTTTAATATAAGTCCTAAGAGATTTGTTACGGATCTTAATCCTGGATATGAGTCTGTAGAGGATACAGAGAAAAGGGCTAAGATAGATACGGAAGAGGATGATGATTCAGTTGTATTCCTCAAGAGACAGCATCATACAGCTCATGTTCTTTCTGTTGTTGCAGAGCATGGTCTGAAGGGGCGACTCCTGGGTCTTGCATTTGACGGAAATGGATATGGTATGGACGGAACTGTCTGGGGAAGTGAGATATTTTCATGTCTCCTAAATACTATTGCTGATGAAAGCAGTATAGATCCAGAGAAGACAGTTGCCATAAGGCCACATATACTTAGATCAGGGGCACTACTTCCGGTTAGACTCTTAGGAAATAAGAATGGTGCAAAAGATGCCAAGACAACTCTATGCTGCTATCTGAGGGCGGCAGAAGAGCGGCAGCTGCTTAGTATCAGCAACATGGATAGAATCCTGGAACGTATAGGTGTAAACCGCGCGGACTATGGAGTTATTTGTGCCTGCCTCAAGGCAGAACTGAATACATATTATTCATCTTCTATGGGAAGACTTTTTGATGCGGTAGCTGCATTATTGGGAATAGCATATGAGAATACCTATGATGGTCAGTGTGCTATCGAGCTTGAAAGCGCTGCATGGAGAGCACAGATGAATCTGGATGACTCAGTGGAGAAGTTTAAATACAAGATTCTCGAGCCGAGAGATGATAATGAGATATACAGATTCGATCAGACTCAGTTTGTTGCTGATATACTTGAGAGATACATGCAGTTAGTGGATAGCATAGATCCAGAGGATGAAATGGCCTTGATAAAAGGCAGGGATTTGCTGGCATTAAGATTCCACGAAACTCTTGCAAAATCTCTTGTTGAATTATGTGATGTAATATGTAGTAGAGATTATATCCAGCATATAGCGCTCAGTGGTGGAACAATGTATAACAGAATTCTGCTTCAAAAGATAGTAGGTCCTTTGGAGGAGTTGGGTTATACTGTGTATCTTAATTCCAAGGTGCCTTGTGGCGATGCAGGTATAGCTCTAGGACAGATATATCCACTACTTGAGAATCAGGATGATTAAATCGGAAGGTTACAATATGGGTTTGTTTAGTAAAAAAGATAAAGAGCTCGAAGAGGTTATTAATCAGATAAGAGTTGATCTAAGTAACAATTACAAGGATAATGCTGTAGAGAATATCAAGAAGCTTGAGAAAATACTCGAAGAGAAGAAGACGGCTGGAAAGCTGAAGTCAGTGGAAACCTACGAAGAGCTGCTGAAGCATTTCCAGGATGACGTGAAGAACTTCAAACGTACATATTAAGTATATATATTTAATATGAAATAGGAATTGTGTACGCGTATAATAAAAATAAAATATAGGGTTGACATTTATATATGGAGTATGGTAGATTATTGCACGATGAGCTGCCGTAGACAGCAGGTGTCAGAAAATAGTTAGTACTATTTGAGACGTAACACCACGAGGTTACCTGCCGAGGAAGAAGTCGTTACTTCATATGAAGTTAATTGTCACGAATTCACACCTCTGTCTACGATTATGTAGATAGAGGTTTTTTATATGTGCAGCCCAAATAATTAAGGAGGTACATAGCATTGGCAAAGATCGAAGAGAAGAAGCCTATAGTGCAGGAAATCAAGGATAACCTTGAAGGCGCTAAGTCAGTTGTTCTTGTTGACTACCTTGGTGTAACAGTTGAGCAGGATACAAACCTTCGTAGAGCTACTAGAGAAGCTGGTGTAATCTACAAGGTTTACAAGAACACAATGGTGAATCTTGCAATCGAAGGAACAGAGTTCGCAGATCTCGCTAAGGATCTTGAGGGACCTACAGCACTTGCTATTTCTAAGGAAGATGCAACAGCACCTGCCAGAATAGTAGCTAAGTTCGCTAAGAACGTAGATAAGGTGTCACTTAAGAGTGGTATTGTTGAAGGTACATACTATGATGCTGAAGGTATCAAAGTTATCGCAACAATCCCTTCAAAGGAAGAACTTCTTTCAAAGTTCCTTGGAAGCTTACAGTCACCTATTACAAACTTCGCACGTGTTATCAATCAGGTTGCTGAGCAGAAGTCAGGCGCTGAGGCTTAGTGCGATATTAGCATAACAGATTAAATAATTAATTAAAGAAAACGAATAATAATTCAGGAGGATTTTAAAATGTCAGTAGAAGAATTAGTAGCAGCAATTGACGAGCTCTCAGTTCTTGAGCTTAATGAGCTTGTTAAAGCAGTAGAAGAGAAGTATGGTGTATCAGCAGCAGCTGGAGTTGTAGTTGCAGCAGCAGGCGGAGACGCAGGTGCAGCAGCAGCTGACAAGGATGAGTTCGATGTAGAGCTTACAGAAGTTGGCGCTGAGAAGATCAAGGTTATCAAGGTTGTTCGTGATGTAACAGGTCTTGGTCTTAAGGAAGCTAAGGAAGCAGTTGAGGGTGCTCCAAAGGTACTTAAGGAAGCTGTATCTAAGGCAGAGGCTGAGGATATCCAGAAGAAGTTCGAAGAAGTTGGAGCTAAGATCACTCTTAAGTAATCATATTCTTGAGACTAATAAACCCGCAGACAATTACGTCTGCGGGTTATTTTTATTAGTATAGAGTAGATGTCATATCTTTATATACATCTTCAGCTCCCAGTGATTTAAGAGTTTCGTCTATCTTCTCCTCAACTGTGCTATAACCATCAAAGGTGAAGTTATACTTTGAGGCTATCGCATCTATCTGATCCACCTTTTCCTGTGTTATTGAATCTCCTAGGAAATAGTAGTAGGTATTTGATCCCATTATAGTCTGTCCGAAGTAAACCAGTTCTTCAGAATCTCCATATTCAGAAGTGTAATCTGAGATTATATTATTTACAGTTGCTTCTTTTTCGTCATTGGCATCATAGAAGCTGTAGCCTGGGTATGCCTGACTTTCTCTATATAATAATGTGTAGTTGAAGTTTGCATCTGGAACATATGCTTCCCCAACGTGGAAGCCTGCTCCGCCAGAACCGAAGGAAGTAACAAGTCCTTTCTCTGTAACTTTAACATCCTTTCTGGACCACATAGCATCTGCAAAGGTTATCTCAAGCCCACCGTCTTTCTCTACTGCTATATATAGTAGTGAATAAGTTTCTACTTCTATATTCATATCGTACTTAAGAAGATAGGCATTCACATTTCCACCGCTAAGCTTATAGTTTTCTTTTGAAATCTTTGCACTGCTGAAATCTGATAACGAGCTGGACGTCTTGATGTTATCGAGAAACTCAGTTTCATTTGCAAATTCCTTCTTATCAATTGAACCATAATCTACACTTGTTGTTACTGTGTCAGAAAAACGTATGCTGACCTTACCATTAAAGAAGTCCTCGGCGAGGTTTCCGCTGGCGGCAGCCTCTGTGGATGTTTCAGTAATTTCTTCGGTAGAAGCTTCCGTTTCTGACGCTGCTTCAGTGGTGGTCGCCTCTGTGCTAGCTTCTGTAGTAGCTTCGGTAACTGCTTCTGTGGTTTCAGTCTTTTCCATATCCTTATTACCACAGGCTGAAAGGGAAAATGCCATAGCAGCAGCCAGCAAAGTTACGGCAAGCTTTCTAAAATCTTTTTTTATCATTCCTGTTCTCCTATACATATATTTTAATACCATTACATTATACTCTGAGCAGCATCAATATGAAATCAAAAATGACTTAAAAACGAAATCAAAAAAGATAAAAAAACCGCTTGCATTTTATCTTGCAAAATGTTAAAGTAGTAAATTGTCATTATAGATTAAATTGGTATACTGTGCTTATTATACGCCCAGTCTATTCTTTATGCGCGTTTTAAGCCCTAAAAGCTATATTTTTTCTATGCTTTGATAATTTAAACGAGAGGTGAAATACGTCACATGGAAAACTACAGAATGCGTCCAATTAAGTCAGGTAAGAACATTCGTATGAGCTACTCAGGAAAAGAGGAAGTTCTCGAGATGCCTAACCTTATCGGCGTGCAGGTTAATTCCTACAAGTGGTTCCTGGAAGAGGGACTTGCCGAGGCATTTAGAGATATCAGTCCTATTTCTGATTTCTCAGGAAAGCTTAGTCTCGAATTCGTTGATTACAAACTGAATGAAGAGGACAAAAAGTACACCATCGAGGAGTGCAAAGAGAGGGATGCTACATATTCAGCACCACTCAAAGTAAATGTCAGACTCATTAATAATGAAACTGGTGAAATCAACCAGCACGATGTTTTTATGGGTGACATGCCACTGATGACAGAGACTGGTACATTTGTAATAAATGGTGCAGAGCGTGTCATCGTAAGCCAGTTAGTTCGTTCACCGGGTATCTACTATTCACTCGGTCGTGATAAGACTGGTAAAGCTCTTTACTCATGCCAGGTTATCCCTAACAGAGGAGCATGGTTAGAGTATGAGACAGATGCTAACGACGTATTTTATGTAAAAGTAGATAGAAATAGAAAGGTTCCTGTAACAGTTCTTATTCGTTCTCTTGGTGTTGGTACAGATGAAGAGATTCTTAATCTGTTTGGTGATGAGCCAAAGCTTCAGGCTTCCTTCACTAAGGATCCATCAAAGGATTATGAGGATGGTATCAGAGAGCTCTACAAGAAGCTTAGACCAGGCGAGCCTTTCGCTGTTGAAAGTGCAGAGAGTCTTATCAACTCTATGTTCTTTGATCAGAGAAGATACGACCTTGCCAGAGTTGGTCGTTTCAAATTCAACAAGAAGCTTAACTTCCAGAACCGTGTAGTTGGACTTATCCTTGCAGAGGATGTTATCGATCCACTTACAGGTGAGGTTCTGTATGCACAAGGAGAGATTCTTACTAAGGAATCTGCAAAGGCTATTCAGGATGCTGCAGTTGATCACGTTATCGTTCAGACTGAGACAGCTAATGTTAAGGTGCTTTCAAATATGGCAGTTGACATTACTCCATGGATCAAGGACAGACTTCCGGGCGTAACTGCAGAGGATCTGGATATTCATGAGGATGTTTATTATCCTGTTCTTGCTCAGCTCCTTGAAGAGTACGAGGATGAAGAAGAACTTAAGGAAGCAATTATTGCAAGCATAAACCAGCTTATTCCAAAGCATATTACTAAAGAGGATATATTCGCTTCTATTAACTACAATATGCATCTTGAGTATGAAGTTGGATCAATAGATGATATAGATCACTTAGGAAACAGACGTATCAAGTCAGTAGGAGAGCTTCTCCAGAATCAGTACCGTGTAGGTCTTTCAAGACTTGAGAGAGTAGTAAGAGAGCGTATGCAGACACAGGATATCGAGACTATATCACCACAGTCTCTTATCAATATTAAGCCTGTAACTGCAGCTGTTAAGGAGTTCTTTGGTTCATCACAGCTGTCACAGTTCATGGATCAGAACAACCCTCTGTCAGAGCTTACTCATAAGAGACGTCTGTCAGCTCTTGGACCTGGTGGTCTGTCAAGAGAGAGAGCCGGATTCGAGGTTCGAGATGTTCACTATACACATTATGGTCGTATGTGTCCTATCGAGACACCTGAAGGACCTAACATCGGTCTGATCAACTCTCTGGCTACATTTGCCCGTATCAATCAGTATGGATTTATCGAGGCTCCTTATCGTAGAGTAGATAAGTCAGATCCAGAGAATCCGGTTGTTACTGATGAAGTTGTATACATGACTGCAGACGAAGAGGATAACTACATAGTAGCTCAGGCTTCTGAGCCACTTGATGAGAATAATCACTTCATTAATAAGAACGTTGCTGGACGTCGTCGTGAGGAGACATCTGTATTCCCTAAGACACAGGTTGACTTCATGGACGTATCTCCTCGTATGGTATTTTCTGTAGCTACATCAATGGTACCATTCCTGCAGAACGACGATGCTAACCGTGCCCTCATGGGTTCAAACATGCAGCGTCAGGCAGTGCCACTTCTTAAGACCGATGCTCCTGTAGTTGGTACAGGAATGGAGGCAAAGGCAGCTGTCGATTCAGGAGTAACTATCGTAGCTAAGCATGACGGTGTTGTAGAGCTGTCATCTAGTGAGAAGATCGTTGTTAAATGTGATGATGGTTCAAAGGATGAGTACGACGTAATTAAGTTCTCACGTAGTAACCAGGGTAACTGCATGAACCAGAGACCTATTGTCTTCAAGGGCGACAAGGTTAAGAAGGGTGAGGTTATCGCAGATGGTGCTTCAACATCAAATGGTGAGCTTGCACTTGGTAAGAATCCGCTTATTGGATTCATGACTTGGGAAGGTTACAACTACGAGGATGCTGTACTTCTTTCAGAGAAGCTTGTAAGAGATGATGTTTATACATCAGTTCATATAGAAGAATATGAGTCAGAGGCAAGAGATACCAAGCTGGGACCTGAAGAGATCACAAGAGACCTTGCAGGACTTAGCCAGGATGCTCTTAAGAACCTCGATGAAAATGGTATCATCCGTATCGGTGCTGAAGTTCGTGCCGGAGATATTCTGGTAGGAAAGGTTACACCTAAGGGTGAGACAGAGCTTACTGCAGAAGAGAAGCTCCTGAGAGCTATCTTCGGTGAGAAGGCTAGAGAAGTTAGAGATACATCACTTCGTGTACCTCATGGTGCATACGGTGTTGTTATGGACATCAAGATATTCACCAGAGAGAACGGCGATGAGCTGAAGCCTGGTGTAACTAAGATGGTACGTGTGTACATCGCACAGAAGAGAAAGATATCAGTCGGAGATAAGATGGCTGGTCGTCATGGTAACAAGGGTGTCGTTTCCCGCGTTCTTCCAGTTGAGGATATGCCATTCCTTCCAAATGGTCGTCCGCTTGATATCGTACTTAACCCTCTCGGCGTTCCTTCACGTATGAACATAGGACAGGTACTTGAGCTTCACCTCGGACTTGCTTCTGAGGTACTTGGATTCAAGGTATCCACTCCTATCTTCGATGGAGCTAAAGAGGAAGATATAGCTAAAGAGCTTCAGATGGCAAATGATTATGCTAACACCACATGGGAAGAGTTTGAAGCTAAGTATAAAGATTACGTTGATAAGGGTGTTATGGATTATCTGTATGAGAACCGTGACCACAGAGAAGAGTGGAAGGGTGTACCTATCGATGAGACCGGTAAGGTTCAGCTGAGAGATGGACGTACAGGAGAAGCTATTCCTGCACCAGTATCAGTTGGATTCATGCACTACCTGAAACTGCACCACCTTGTAGATGATAAGATTCATGCTCGTTCAACAGGTCCTTACTCACTCGTTACTCAGCAGCCACTTGGTGGTAAAGCTCAGTTCGGTGGACAGAGATTCGGAGAGATGGAGGTTTGGGCTCTTGAGGCATATGGTGCTTCATCAACACTTCAGGAGATCCTTACTGTTAAGTCTGATGATATCGTAGGACGTGTTAAGACATATGAAGCTATCATCAAGGGAGAGAACATTCCTAATCCTGGTACACCAGAGTCCTTCAAGGTACTTCTTAAAGAGTTCCAGTCACTTGGACTTGATGTGCGTGTACTTAGAGAAGATGGCGAAGAAGTTGAGCTTGGTGATTCAGGTGATTATGACAGACGTACAAGAGAGCTCCTGGAGGGTGACGATAGTCAGCGTTATGAGGGAGACCTTGAGCGTGGCGGTTATAGTGAAGTCGATGAAAACGGCGATATCGTAGCCAGCTCATTTGCAACTGAAGACGTCGATGATTATGATTACAGCGACAACAACTCAGAAGATGAATAAGGGAGGAGAAAGAGAAGATGGCAATTAATACAGATACAGAGCAGGAACAGCCTATATACTTTGATGCTATCAAGATTGGTCTTGCGTCTCCTGAAAAGATAAGAGAGTGGTCTTATGGTGAGGTAACAAAGCCTGAGACTATCAACTATAGAACTTGGAAGCCAGAACGTGACGGACTCTTCTGTGAGAAGATATTCGGACCTACTAAGGACTGGGAGTGTCACTGTGGTAAGTACAAGAAAATTAGATTCAAGGGAACTGTCTGCGACAGATGTGGAGTTGAGATTACAAAGTCAAGCGTACGTCGTGAGCGTATGGGACACATCGAGCTTGGATGCCCAGTATCACACATTTGGTACTTCAAGGGAATCCCTAGCCGTATGGGACTTCTGCTTGACCTGTCACCACGTGAACTTGAGAGAGTTCTTTACTTCTCAGCATATATCGTAATTGATGCCGGTTCAACAGACCTGCATGAGAAGCAGATTATATCTGAGCAGGAGTACAGAACAAAGATTTCAGAATATGGTGCAAATGCATTCAAGGTTGGTATGGGTGCAGAGGCTGTTAAGGAGCTTCTGAAGAAGGTTGACCTTGAGAAGGAGTCTAAAGAGCTTAATGAAGAGCTTGAGACCGCAACAAGCCAGAAGAGAGCTAAGATAATTAAGAAGCTGGACGTAGTTGAGTCCTTCAGAAATTCAGGCAATAAGCCAGAGTGGATGATCCTTGATGTAGTTCCAGTTATCCCTCCAGATCTGAGACCTATGGTTCAGCTGGATGGTGGTAGATTCGCATCATCAGATCTTAATGACCTGTATAGAAGAATTATTAACAGAAATAACCGTCTCAAGAAGCTTCTTGAGATTCCTGCTCCTGACATTATCATCAGAAATGAGAAGAGAATGCTTCAAGAAGCAGTAGATTCACTTATCGATAACGGACGTCACGGACGTGCTGTTACAGGATCCAGCTCCAGAACACTTAAGTCTCTGTCTGACATGCTTAAGGGTAAGCAGGGTAGATTCCGTCAGAACCTTCTTGGTAAGCGTGTTGACTACTCAGGACGAAGCGTTATCGTAGTTGGACCAGAGTTGAAGATATATCAGTGTGGTCTTCCTAAGGAAATGGCGATCGAGCTTTTCAAGCCTTTCGTTATGAAGGAGCTTGTATCAAGAGGTAAGGCTGACAACATCAAGGCTGCTAAGAAGAAGGTTGAGAGACTTGAGTCTGGCGTATGGGATATCCTTGAGGATGTTATCAAGGAACACCCAGTTATGCTGAACCGTGCTCCTACACTTCACAGACTTGGTATTCAGGCATTTGAGCCAATCCTTGTTGAAGGTAAGGCTATTAAGCTTCACCCACTTGTATGTATGGCATTTAACGCCGACTTCGATGGTGACCAGATGGCTGTTCACCTTCCACTTTCAGTTGAGGCACAGGCAGAATGTAGATTCCTTCTCCTGTCTCCTAACAACCTGCTTAAACCATCAGACGGTGGAGTTGTATCAGTTCCTTCACAGGATATGGTACTTGGTATCTACTATCTGACAATGGATAAGTTCAAGGAAGTTCCTTTTGAAGAGGATGAAATCAAGAAGGAGTACCTCGAGGAAGATGAGGATGCAAACCTGAAGGCTATCCAGAAGGATGCAGAGGCTGGAAAGGTAAGTGCATTTGATAAGATTAGAGTTACTGTAATCAAGAAGAAGACAAAGGCTGATGAGAAGGAAGGAATTCCTGCAGCTACATTCTACAAGACAATCGTTTCAACAGTAGAAGATATGCTTGGACGTAAGTTCCTCAACCTTAACAGAGCACTTCTTGCATTTGATAATAAGGACATTACACTTCAGCAGAAGATATATGTTCGTAGAACAGCTGTAACAACTGATGGTCAGGAGGTTACAGGCTTTGTAGCAACTACACTTGGTAGACTTATATTTAATGAGATTATTCCACAGGATCTTGGATTTGTGGATAGATCTAATCCAGATGAGGTTCTTTCACCTGAGATTAACAAGCTGGTTAAGAAGGGTGACCTGAAGAAGATCCTCAACAAGTGTATCAACATTCATGGTGCTACTAAGACAGCTGAGGTTTTGGATGATGTTAAGTCACTTGGATACAAGTATTCAACACTTAGTGGTATCTCAGTTTCTATCGCTGATATGACAGTACCTGCAGATAAGAAGGAACTTCTTGCAGGAGCTCAGAAGACAGTTGATGAGGTTAACAACCTCTACGAGATGGGATTCCTTACAGAAGAAGAGCGTAAGAAGAGTGTTATCAGACTTTGGGAAGAAGCAGATAACAAGCTTACAAAGTCACTTCTTGATGGACTGGATAAATACAATAATATATACATGATGGCCGACTCCGGTGCCCGTGGTTCTGATCAGCAGATCAAGCAGCTGGCTGGTATGCGTGGACTGATGGCGGATACAACAGGTGCTACTATCGAGCTCCCTATCAAGTCAAACTTCCGTGAAGGTCTTGACGTACTGGAGTACTTCATTTCCGCACACGGTGCTCGTAAGGGACTTTCAGATACAGCTCTTCGTACAGCCGATTCAGGATACCTTACACGTCGTCTCGTAGATGTATCTCAGGATATCATCATCAGAGAGACAGATTGTATGCCAGACAGCAAGGATGAGAAGCCGGGTATTTATGTACAGGCATTCATGGAAGGCAAGCGTATAATCGAAAGCTTCGAGGATCGTATCAGAGGCAGATATGCAGCTGAGAGCGTATTCGATGCTAACGGTGAAATGATAGTTAAAATAAACCATATGATCACACCTGCCAGAGCAGAGAGAATAGTTAAGTATGGTGTTCAGCCTGACACAGGCGTTCCATTTACAGATCCAGAAACTGGTGAAGTAAGACGTGATGCTAAGCTGAAGATCAGATCTGTACTTTCATGTAAATGTCATCTTGGTATCTGTGCTAAGTGTTACGGTGTTAACCTTGCTACAGGTCAGGCAGTACAGGTTGGTGAGGCAGTTGGTATTATCGCTGCTCAGTCAATCGGTGAGCCTGGTACACAGCTTACAATGAGAACCTTCCACTCAGGTGGTGTTGCCGGTGGCGATATCACACAGGGTCTTCCTAGAGTAGAAGAAATCTTTGAGGCTCGTAAGCCTAAGGGCCTTGCAATCATTTCTGAGTTCGCTGGAAAGGTTGAGCTTAGAGATACAGCTAAGAAGAGAGAGGCTGTTGTTACAAATGAAGAGACAGGCGAGTCAAAGACATACCTGATTCCTTATGGTTCACGTACAAAGGTTACTGATGGTGAGATCATTGAGGCTGGTGACGAGCTGACAGAGGGTTCAGTTAACCCACATGATATCCTTAAGATTAAGGGTGTTGAGGCAGTTCAGAACTACATGATCCGTGAAGTTCAGAAGGTTTACTCACTTCAGGGTGTTGATATCAATGATAAGCACATCGAGATCATTGTTCGTCAGATGCTTAAGAAAACTCGTATCGAGGATGCCGGTGATTCAGAGTACTTACCTGGAACACTTGCTGATGTACTTGATATTGAAGAGGTTAATGAGATACTTACAGAGGAAGAGCTTCGTCCGGTTGTAGCCAGCCGTATACTTCTTGGTATTACTAAGGCTTCACTTGCTACAAATTCATTCCTCTCAGCTGCATCCTTCCAGGAGACAACCAAGGTTCTTACAAGTGCAGCTATCAAGGGTAAGGTAGATCCTCTTATCGGACTTAAGGAGAACGTTCTTATCGGTAAGCTGATTCCTGCTGGTACAGGTATGAAGAGATACAGAAGCGTTAAACTTGATACTGAGTATGTGAGAGACATCAAGGAATATGATGAAGATGCAGAAGAGAGTGTTCGCGTATCTGATGAGACAGTAGCTGATGTTGAAGATGTAACAGTTGCTACTGGCGATGATTCAGAAGAGTAAAAACCTCTTTCGAAGCTTAAAATATTCATTGACAAGCTAATTTCATATATGTATAATAGATGGGCGTGCGTGAAAATGGCACGTCCATTTTTATGCATTAAATTATTAAAGAACGGAGGTGAAAACATGCCAACATTTAACCAGTTAGTCAGAAAGGGTAGACAGGCTGCAGTTAAGAAGTCTACTGCTCCTGCTCTTCAGAGAAGCTATAACTCACTGAAGAAGAAGCCTACAAACGCTAGCTCACCACAGAAGAGAGGTGTTTGTACAGCTGTTAAGACAGCTACTCCTAAGAAGCCTAACTCAGCTATGCGTAAGATAGCCAGAGTTCGTCTTTCTAACGGAATGGAAGTAAC
This sequence comes from uncultured Lachnospiraceae bacterium, assembly GCA_946414825.1. Lineage (GTDB taxonomy): Bacteria > Bacillota > Clostridia > Lachnospirales > Lachnospiraceae > Eubacterium_Q. The sequence goes on along the minus strand of CAMKQB010000046.1, from coordinate 433 downwards.
AAGCTATATTCCTGGTGAAGGTCACAACCTTCAGGAGCACAGCGTTGTTCTCGTTCGTGGAGGAAGAGTAAAGGACTTACCTGGTACAAGATATCACATTATTCGTGGTACACTTGATACTGCAGGAGTTGCTAAGAGACGTCAGGCACGTTCTAAGTATGGTGCTAAGCGTCCTAAGGATGCTAAATAATAAGTGATTTATTATTTACATGATTAACAGATATTTTGTGCTGGTTTTTAGTAAGGCATAGTTTTTCACACTATATAAAGATTATATAAAGTGTGTCCTTTTGCCGAAATTAGAACAGCGCGAAAACACGTAAAGTGGTTAGGCATTATGCCTGATCAGTAATAACGTGAGTACCTAAGAATTAATAATATTATTAAGGAGGGAAGAACCGTGCCACGTAAAGGACATATAGCAAAAAGAGAC
>CAMKQB010000045.1 GCA_946414825.1 uncultured Lachnospiraceae bacterium | reverse complement strand
GAGAATCATCTGGAGGCATTTACAACTATTCCAAGTTCAGGAAATAGAGATATATTTGATATATCTGTTGAGACTTCCGGAGTGCTTCATGCATCTACTAATCTCGACGTAGTACCGGTTTCGGGAAATGAGAGTTTTACTTCCGACACTAAGGAAGTGAGCCTCACAACAGAAAAGGCTGTATGGTTTAATATAGATGACTCTATGGCGAACAAAAACATCAGTCTGGAACGGCCTGATAACAGCGCAGTCTATGTATATGATAAGTTCGGAAAGGTTAAGTACAGTACCCATATGATAGACTATGGCGAGGTTATACATCTTCCGAAGGATGGATATATAATGTTCATTGGCGAGACGGGAGATACTATAAAAATAAAATAATGTAAGTATATAGAAGAATCTTTTTTACTAACGTTGTAAGAAAGATTCTTCGTGTATGTAAGAATGACAAAATAGATTGTTCTCAATCTGAAATTATTTTATAATAGGTATCGATTTCTGAAATAAATCGATGCTCCGATTGGTACAATAGCTAAAAGGATAGAAGGTGGCGAAAATGGAATATAAAGTTCTTATGATCGACGATGATGAAGTTATAGCTCAGTCAACAGCTGAATACTTCAACATGTTCGATATTAAAACTGCATATGTTACAAGCTACGAAGAGGCAGTGGATTTTCTCGAGGAAAACCAGGTGTCGCTCCTTCTTCTGGATATTAATCTTGGAGATAAGTCGGGATTTGATCTCTGTAAGAAGGTTAGGGAAAACTATGATATGCCAATCCTTTTTATCAGTGCCAGAACTAGTGATGATGATGTTCTAATCGCCCTGAATATCGGTGGTGATGACTATATCAAGAAACCTTATACTCTCAGCATACTTCTGGCTAAGGTGAAGACTATCCTTGCAAGATATGAGAAGGCGAAGGAGAATGCTGAGCTTGCATCAAAAACAAGTAGTGTAGAGCAAAACAAGATAGATGAAAATTCAGGCAGTATAAGTATTACAGATACTATCAGTGTAGATACAAATCTTCATAAGCTTAGGAAAGGTAATGAATTGCTTAGTCTTAAAGCTATGGAATATAAAATGTTGATATATCTTCTTGAAAATCAAAACCGCGTTGTTACGAAGGATGAACTTCTAAAGAATGTATGGGATGATGAATTTATAGGGGAAGGAACTCTGGCGGTTCACATTCGGCATTTAAGGGAAAAAATAGAAAATGATCCAAAGAATCCGCAGATTATAAAAACTGTTTGGGGCGTTGGATACATGATTGAGAGGGATTTTAGTGTATTAAAATGAGGAATTATGCAAAAGCTGTTTTAGTATTTGGCATTTTAATGCTCACAGGTATCATTCTTTTTGTAAATGTATCTGGTGATATAAGTGAGAGTATTGCAGTGGATAATGAAAAACTCCTTATACTAAATGATATAGTCAAGGATGCTGAAGAGAAGATGGATTCACCCGATAGTCTGGAAGAAAAGGACTATGGGGTGGATTTTGTTGTTTTGGATAGCGTAGGAAATGAGGTGTATAAAACTCCCGGTGCAGAAAAAAGAATCAACGAAATAACTGACAATAAGGGAAGACTAACAGTTGAAGCTGCCAGCAAAAAAAGGCTTATCTATAGATATGTCATAAAGGACGAAAGGATTGTTGGCTCTGTTGTCCTGCTGGATACACCGGAGGAAGGTTATGCTCGAATAAAAAGAAAACTGGTTATGGGCGTGGCTATTATGGCACTGGTTTTCATAATAGGCGCCGTTATATATGGCTTATATATTGAGAAGAATATAGTGAAGCCATTTGATAGAATGCAGACCTTCGCAGGTAAGGTGGCAGAGGGAAAACTGGATGAACCATTGATGATGGAAGAAAATAACATGTTTGGTGCATTTACAGAAAGCTTCGACATCATGCGTGAGGAACTGGCTGAGTCACGTCAGCGAGAGATAGAGCTTCAGCGTAAGGAGAAAGAGCTTATAGCCTCTCTTAGTCACGATCTAAAAACTCCTATAACAGGTATTAAGCTAACGGCTGAGCTTCTCGAAGCTAAGCTTAATAAATATATAAATGAAGAACCTGAGAAAAAAGCTTTAGGTGAGGGTACGACTAAGGAACTGGAGCTCGAGAGAGATACAGATATCTTAGATAAGCTGGATAACATTTACAAGAAGGCTGACCAGATAGACAGTCTGGTAAGCGATCTTTTCTCGACTACCCTCGAGGATCTGGGCGAATTCAAGATAAGCTTACATGACGAGGCTTCTAGTGTTTTAAGTGAGATAATTAAGAAAAATGATTCAAAGGGGCTGGTTAATGAGTCGCCGCTTCCAAAGCTGATTATTAATATTGACAGCAAGCGTATGAGTCAGGTGATAGGGAATATCATCAGTAATTCGTATAAGTATGCTGAAACTAAGATAGATGTTGATTATAGCGTTTCGGAGAAATACCTTGAGATGTCTATTAAGGATTATGGACCAGGGGTTCCACGTGACGAGCTGGAGTTGATAACCAACAAGTTCTATCGTGGTAAAAGGGCAGAAAATGAAAAAGTGGATGGAAGTGGTCTGGGACTATACATAGCAAAGTCACTTATGCTTAAAATGAACGGAGAACTAATCTGTGACAGTGATGATAAAGGTTTCTCGGTTACACTTATGATTCCAATCAGCTAAAGTCAAAGGGAAATGTAATCAAGGACGATATTTTATATGAGTGGTTTAAAGAAAATAACGATGGGGATTCTTGCCCATGTTGATGCTGGAAAGACAACACTTACAGAAAGCATTTTATATAATCTGGGAATGATCAGAAATGCGGGTAGAGTTGATAATGGAGATGCCTTTTTGGATACAGATAATCTGGAGAAGAAGAGAGGCGTAACTATTCTGTCGAAGCAAGCGCTCTGCGATATTGACAAGGATAATGAACTAAATAATAGTGGTGATGACATCAGGATAACTCTTATAGATACCCCTGGACATGCGGACTTTATAGGTGAGGCAGAGAGAGCACTGTCAGTGCTTGATTTGGCTCTTCTTTTGGTTAGTGGGCCAGATGGGGTGACCGCTTCAACGAAACGTCTTATAGGCATGTTGAAAAAATATAAGATTCCTTATATGGTGTTCATTAATAAGATGGACATGTGTGAAAGGACTGAGGAAGAGCTTCTCTCTGAACTATTAGAGAAGGTTGGAGAAGGATTCATTAAGTATGAGGACATTTTCACTAAGTGGGAAGAGGTTGCTGCATTATCTGAAGTGACGATAGAGAAGTATCTGGAAGAGGAGAAGCTAAGTAAAGAGGATGTGACATCGCTCATTTCTTCTGGAAAGTTTCATCCTGTGGTTTTTGGTGCTGCTCTTAAAAATGAAAATGTTGATGAGTTAATCAGGATGATAACAGAATATCTGCCTGAGATTTCATTTAAGGATTCCTTTTCGGCTAAGATATTCAAGGTGAGCTTCGAAAATGGACAGAAGCTTTCCTATGCGAAGATAACTGGTGGAAGTGTAGCCGTTAGAGGGGAGATAGAAGACCCGCGACTGGCTGGCGAGAAAATTAGTCAGATAAGAAGCTATAGCGGAGTTAAGTATGTAAATGTAGATAAGGCGGAAACTGGAGATGTAGTTGCTTTTCTTGGACTTGAAAACACATTTGCCGGAATGGGTTTAGGCGAAGAGTTTGACGACGATGCGCCGGTCTGTCAGCCGGTGTTGAGATATGACGTAGTTCTTCCGACAGATGTTCCACTTCGAGTATTCCTTCCAGAATTAAGAGAACTCTGCGATGAGGATCCTCTTCTACAACTGGAGATAATAGGAGAGGATAGGGCGAGTATATCAGTTATGGGTTCCTTCCAGATGGAAATACTTAGAGAAAGAGTCCTGGAAAAATATGGAGTTCCAATTGACTTCGCAAAGGGAAGCTTTGTTTATAAGGAAACTATTGCTAGTCCTGTTATTGGATATGGACATTTCGAACCCCTTCGCCACTATTCAGAGGTGCAGATTCTGATGGAGCCTTTACCTCGTGGGACAGGTATTGAAGTGGCCAGTGATCTTAGTGTAAATGATCTGGATATAAATTGGCAGAAAACCATTCTCTCCACGATTACAGAGCATTTGCCCGTTGGTATTCTTACAGGGGCGACGCTGACAGATATTAGATTTACACTGGTCGCAGGTAAGGCGCATTTAAAGCATACAGATAGTCAGGACTTTCGTGAGTCGGTAAGGCGCGCAATTAGGCAGGGCCTTATGAAGGTGGGATGCGTGCTGCTTGAACCTATGTTTGATTTTAGGATAACTCTTCCTACAGAGAGTGTTGGCCGTGTGATGACTGAGATATCGGATATGGGTGGAAGCTGTTCAATGGATGCAGAGGCAGGCTTAGTTGGAAATGCTCCTGCTAGATGTATAGCGGATTACCAGACCAGGCTGACGGAGTATACCTCTGGGCAGGGCGAGATTGAGCTTAAGTTTGCAGGGTACCAAGATGCACCCGAGGCTATTGCCGAATCGGTGATAGAGGAGAGGGGATATAATCCTGATAATGATAAAGAGAATCCTTCAGGAAGTATATTTATAGATCATGGAGCGGGCTACTATGTGCCTTGGTTTGAATGTGAGAAACTTATGCATCTTCCGTCAAAGGAGTCAGATTATTTTGAACTGGATGATGAAACTGAAGATGAGAGGATAAATCGAGAGGCGGAAGCGCTAAAACGCATCCATACCAGATCAGCAGAAGAAAGAGACATAGCACTTGGGACAGAAGAGATAGATGATATTCTTCGCAGTGCTACTCACTCCAATGCTGGTAAGGAAAACCGTAGGACGAAGCGGGTTTACCTTAGCAAGAGCTCAGTTCAGGCAGAGGATAGGTCGAACAAGGCGAAAGGGGCTTCAATCAAAACGGCTGAGGCTAAGAAAAAATATCTTCTGGTTGATGGTTACAATATTATTCATGCCTGGAGGGAACTGAAGAGCCTTCTGGCGGATACAAATGCCTCAAAAGATAAACAGTCACTGGATTTAGAGGCGGCCAGGTTTAAGCTGCTTGATATGATGTCAGAATATAAGGCACTTAAGGGTACTGAAATAATAGTGGTTTTCGATGCGTATAATGTGAGGGGGCATTTCACGGAGAAAATGGATTACCTGGGAGTTCACGTGGTTTATACGAAACAGGCGGAAACTGCAGATCAGTACATAGAAAGATTTACAGTGGAGAATTCTAAGAAGCTTGATATAACTGTCGCCACCTCAGATGGAATGATTCAGCTGATAATAAGAGGTGAGAATTCGAAGATGATGACGGCTTCCCAGCTCGAAAGTGACTACTTAATGAGCAGAAAAAATGTTGTCCTTTACCAATAAGGTAAAAGGACAACATTTTTTAAGGTGTGGCTATAATTTATTTATTTTCCTGTATACTGTTCACCGATTGGTGTGATCTTTGCGTCATAGAAACCGAGCTTTTGAGCCATGAGCCTTGCGGTTTTCTCATCCTTTTCGTGACCGCCGACTCTTTGGGCGTTGGAGGCACTGGCTCCGAGATGCAGTTCGCCCTGATCGTCTACATATACATCCAGCTGATATGTATTCCAGGTTCTTCTTGCGTGAACCGTGATATCATTCTTAAATACATATTCGTTAATGTCTGATTTTCTAATGTAGTCTCCATCTGGTCCAGTTGGGAACCATGCTGGATTACTCTCTTCATGTTCTGCAAGTGTTGCTTCCATTTCTGGGCTAACATGTACAAGTCCGGCATAAATCATTGCAAGAGCGCAACTTGCATCAGAACATCTTACCTCGTCCTTGTCAACATATACCCAGCCTCTTCTGAAATGTTCCTTTTCGTGAGTTACAGGATCTTCGTACCAAACGTCTCTTCCCTGAAAATCACTGGCAAATGGATATACATTAAGCGCATCCTTAATAAGACTTGCGTGGTATACGTCCTTTGCCTGACGAGCCTCCTCCATATAATGGATAACGGCAATACTTATTACCATTGCAAGTATTGACATGATAGCGATAACAACTATCAGTTCTACAAGTGAGAAACCTTTATTATTACGATTCCTTCCACTTTCTTCCATTCTTTATTCCCTCCCAAGATAAAAAATGTCATTTTGATGTTTAAGATATAAAATATGTTCACAAAAAGTTTTAAATCTGTTTACAACTCGTTCATATTTTGTTCACATTATAGTTCTATCAGTTCATAATTGCAAGTAAATGTGTATTTTCTGTGAACAAAAAACCTCACAATCTTTTTTGTGCACTTTGCACAACTCCCATTTGATTGAATAAGTATGAATAGTTTTATACAATGGAGTCACTGTATTACCTTGATAATTAAGGAGAAGTTTTTAGTAAGTGAAGGGAAAGTGTAGAGAAGGTATGGAAGAAAAAGTAGTAGATATAAACAATATAGAAGAAAAGAATCTCGAGCTGGAAAAAAGAATAGAATATCTCGAAGAAAATGTCATAAAGGATGACATAGACAATCGAGGTATCAGAACCGGTATTCCTACTATGACGAAAAAGGACTACATATGGACAGGCATTTTCGCAGTGGTCTGCCTTATTCTTGTGATTATAGGGGGATGGGTTTAATGAATAAAGTAGAAAAGGCAATAGAGCAGGAGGTGTACTTTGGTACATATCCGGTCCTCCCTAAAGAAAGAAAATATGGTTTTATAGATGCGCTGCTAGTGCTTTCGGGCTATTGTATAGCAACCTGGAGTTATACTCAGGGTTCCTATCTGGCTACGCTGGTGAATTTTAAACAACTTATCATAGGGGCATTTTTTGCAGCCCTCTTCATGCTTCTTATATATCAGATTCCGGTTATTTTATCAGTTAGATATGGAATAGATATCTGGATATGGCTTAGGAGTGTCTTTGGCTTTAAGGGGGTAAATGTTGTAACTATTCTTATTATTCTCGTGAATTTCCCTTGGTACGCAGTATGCTGTGAACTGTTTGCAGACTCAATGGAAAATCTTCTGGGACTTTTTGGTATATCACTTTTTCCAGGGGGACATCTGGTGCTTAGTATCTCCTGTGTTGTGCTTGGTACATTTATCGCCTATAGAGGTATAGGAAGTATAACGTGGACGACGAGAATACTTGTTCCACTACTTCTTTTGGTAGGAGTTGTGGTTGTAATTGTTGGCTTCACATCTGTGCCAATAGATGTTATCTGGAATTATAAGCCTGAGCTTAGGGGAGATGTGAGTCAGACTACAAACTATATACTTTCTATAGAAGCAAACTTTGCTTTTGTAATAACTCTTGTTGGTGGAATGGCAGAGGTGCCAAGACTATGTAAGTCTGAGAAGTCCGGCTTCTATGCCGGGGTTTTAGGACAAGGACTTGCGGGTTCCTTCTTCGTGGTAGTTGGTGCGGTTATGGCAATTGCTATGCATCACGTCACAGGAGAAATGATCGACGATCCAACGATGATGCTGGCGACACTTTCGACTCCAATACTTGGACTGTCGTCGCTTCTGCTCGTTGCATTTGCAAATATCGGAACTCAGGCAGTAGGTTCATATATCTATGGAGTAATGCTGAAATCAACACTTCCGAAGCTTTCCTATAGAGTGCTTATTCTGATTCTCGGGGCGTACGTAACAGCACTCTGTGTATGGGGCAAGATAACAGAATATTTTGGAAGCTTCCTGACCATAGGGGCACTTGTTTATGCGCCGCTGGCAGCGCTTCTGGTAGTTGACTTCTTCCTGGTAAGAAAGCAGAAACTTGATCTAAGAAGTGCTTACGGACTGGAGGGTCATCATTCCTATGATTATACGAAGGGCTTCAATATAGTTGGAATGGTTTGCCTGGCGGTGGGCTTTATTCTTTCCCTTCTTATATACAATCCGATCAAGGGTGTGGTTCATATACCAGTGCTCTTTGTTCTGACTCCAACGGGATGCTCGTTCCTTGTGACGGGAATCCTTTATTATCTGCTGTGTAAGCTCGCGCCTATAAGACGATATGTTAGAAAAGATGCTTATGTTGTTCCAGATAAGAAACCATTTGATAGGGACAGGGTTCCACCTAAACAGAATCTGTTCCTCTTTCCTTTGATGCTTCTTATCTGTAAGATACTAACGTCGAAAAACAAACTAAAAATAGATAAACACAATATGGAAGGAATTAAGCCGCCATTTTTAGTTTTGGGTACGCACCAGTCCTTCACGGACTTCTATGTGACTCCACTCTGTCTCGCGCCTTATAGGGCGAATTATATATCTGAACTGGAGGGCTTCGAGAATTTTGGTGAGTGGATATATAGACAGGTGGGCTGTCTCGGAACCAGAAAGTTCATCAATGATCAGGCACTTATCAAAAATATCAGAAAGGTGATTAAACGAAAGGGTATCATGGTTATCTACCCGGAAGCAAGATATGCAAATGTCGGAACTCCATCTGAGATTCCACTATCAGTTGCGAAGCTCGTTAAACTCCTTAAGGTTCCTGTTGTGACGGTTAATATGCAGGGAAACTATCTGATGTCTCCTATATGGAATCTGAAGGAAAGGAAGTCGGTGAAGCTTCATGCGGATGTGACCTGCGTCCTTGGTGCGGAGGATACAAAGCAGCAGAGTGTTCAGGATATTCATAAGATACTAACCGAGAGTTTGGACTATGATGAATATAGATACCAGCGTGACAATAATATGGTGATAGCGGATGACTTCAGAGCTGAGGGACTTCATCTGCCGCTTTATAAATGTATTTGCTGTGGCAAGGAATTCAAAATGATAACTACAGGAACGGAGATAAAATGTGATTCCTGTGGTGCGGGTTTTGAGATGGATGAGCTGGGCACGCTACATAAGAAGAGTTCGCAAGAACTTCTGTTAAGTGACAAGGGGGATGAGCTCTACATTCCTGACTGGTATGACTGGGAAAGAGAATGTGTTAACGAAGAGATAGATGCAGGTGAATATGGCTTAGATATACGAGTCAAGATAGAGGCTTTGCCGAACTCCTTCAATTTTGTTGATTGTGGAGAGGGACGACTGGTTCATAATCTAAATGGTTTTGATCTGACCTTTTATAATTACAGAACTGACAAGATGGAAACTCTTCATTTTGCGCCGAAGTCTACTATATCGATTCATACAGAGTATGACTATAGAGGTAAGGGACAGTGTGTTACACTGTCGACAATGGATGATACATTTTTCATTTACCCTCTTGAAGACGGGTTTAATGCTACAAAAATCCAGTTTGCTACAGAGTATCTCGCTAAGAAATAATAGCTTCTATATATACATATTTTTTTAATAAAAGACAAATTGGAATAAATAGTGCTATTATGCCTAAATAATGTTAAAATATTGAATATATTATAGACCCTTTATTTGTTAGGAATATATTATAACTGGAAATTATATGGTGGTGACAGGTGACTACCGAAGAAATCGAGGTTTTCGCAATTTGAAAATACTTATATCTAATGATGACGGAATAGATGCGCCAGGTCTTAGACTGCTGGCAGATACGGCAAGAAAACATGGTGAGGTTTGGATAGTTGCTCCAGATGGACAGAGGAGTGCAATGTCTCATTGTTTTACCTTTAATAAACCGGTATTTGTGAAGGATTATGACTTTCAAATGGAGGGGGTAAAGGCTTATACATGTAGCGGTACCCCTGCAGATTGTGTAAGGATTGGAATAATAAAGCTATTGCCTGAAAAACCGGACTTTGTTTTTGCCGGTATTAATTCCGGCTTTAATATGTCATGGGATATACAATATTCTGGTACCCTTGGGGCAGCTATGGAAGGCGTTTTCTATGGGGTTCAGTCCATAGCATTTTCACAGGGGAATCCAGATAATTCAGAGGTAGTCAAGAGGTATATAGATGAACTGATGGTGGAGTGTATGTCTAAGCCTCTGGGGGCTGGAAAGGTCTGGAATATCAACTTCCCGGATTGCAAGCTAGAGGAATGTAAGGGTGTTCTGAGAGACCGCGCTGTTTCGACAGATGATTTCTATCACGATGATTATGATATAGAGACCATAGAGGATGGGGTTAGGAGCTTTATGATCTCTGTTCATAGAAAGTGGGAAGCTACTGAGGGAACAGATCTTGCCGCAATTATAGATAATTATGTATCAGTCGGGATTGTTAGTAATATAGGCTGATAAGCATTTATATTATTTGTATAAATGATAAACGGAGGAGTTTAAATGGGGAATAATGGAGTGAAAACTACGTTTTCAGATTTGGCGTTAGCTCTGGCAAACGATTATGAGAGTATCTATCTTATTAAATCAGAGGATGACAGCTATGTCGAATATAGTGCATCAGGAGCGGAAAAAGAGCTGGTTATTATTTCTTCTGGAGATGACTTCTATGCAGATACTGTAATCAACTGTAGAAAAATGGTATGGCCAGAGGACCAGAGCCTCTTTCTTAGGACGTTTAAGAAGGAAAATGTAATCAAGGCTCTGGAAAATGGTGATTCCTTCGGTCTTAGATATAGACTGAATATTGATAATAAGCCTATCTATTTCTCTCTGAAATCAATGATGATGAGCAATGGGGATATTGTAATCGGTGTTCAAAATATCGATAATGTTGTTCGTCGTCAGCAGAAAGATAATGAGAAGAATACTATTTATGCTGAAATTGCAAAGTCCCTAGGCAGTATGTTTGAGGTTATCTATTACATAGATATTCAGACGGGACATTATATAGAGTACTATTCCAGTGAGTCTTTCTCCAATCTAAACATGGGTGAAGAAGGGGATGATTTCTTTCTTAATCTCCAAACTGATATAGAGAAGCATATATATCCTGAAGATAGAGAAATGCTTCTCTTCGAATTGGAACAAACCAATCTTCTTAATACCCTTAAAACTTCAAATAGTTATTCCACAGTATATAGACAAATGGTAAATGACGAGATGAGATATGTCAGTTTATTTGCGATAAAGCAAGGAACAGATGAAGAGCATCTTGTTATTGCTGTGCGTAATGTGGACACACAGGCTAGAAATGAAGCTGACGTATTGCCTGATAGCCAGCTGTTTAATGAAGTGGCAATTGCTCTGGCTCAACGTTACGAGGTAATCTACTGTGTTGATGTTGAAACAAATGAATACACGGAGTATTTTACTTCGAAGGATCTCACAAAGCTTGAAGAGGGTGGAAAAGGAAAAAATTTCTTCATTGATACTCAGAATAGAATGAGAAATGAGATTCATCCAGACGATTTGCATATGATGTCTGTTGCTATGGATAAGACGAAGCTTATGAAGAATCTCGAAGAGAGCGGCAAGCTTTTCCTTAGCTATAGACTTATCATTGATGGTGAACCTCTCTATATGGCGCTATTTGCAGTTCGTCCTATAATGGATTCAAACCATATCATTATTGCTGTTGCAAATATTGATTTCGCAAAACGTAAGGAACTTGAATTTGAAGAAAAATTTGGTGGAGGGGTTAATCTATCAAATCGTGATCCGCTAACAGGACTCTATAATAAGCATTTCTATGTTCAAAATGAAATGAGAATAGATAATGCAATATATGAAGAAAAAAATTTGAAATTTGCTGTAGTTGTTTGTGATATAAATGGGCTCCGCAGTATTAATGATAAGCGGGGAATAAAAGCGGGAGATGATTATATAAATGAGGCAGCGGATCTGTTAAAAAGTGTTTTCACCGATGTGGATATATATAGGGTTGGCGGAGATGAATTCTGTATTATCCTGATGGAGGACAAGTATGAGGACAGGGGTAGCTATATAGATAAGCTGGTGGCTCAGCAGCTCTTTAACAAAGATAATGCGAAAGCTACCGTAGCCTACGGAATCTCTGAATATAAGCCAGATAGAGATATGAAGGTTCAGGATGTTTATGAACGTGCTCAGAAGGCGATGATTGTCAACAAGAAGTCGCTTAGAGCCCTTCTAGATAAAAGTGATACCACAAAGGCGGATAGATTCTTAACTACACAAAGTGATGATCAAAAGACGAGATTTTATGAGCTTTTTATAAAGCTCGTTTCACTTATGACAGATTTCAAGGCTAGTATAGAGGCAAAAACTCCGGAGATAGAGAATATACTTGTAGAAATCTGTAGTATGTTCAGGCTCTCCAAGGCGGTAACCAGACTTTATAAAAATCCAAAAGACGAGGCTCAGGGAATTGGAGAAACGCTTAGTTGTTATGATACAGGTGTGGATGGCGAAGAGATAATAAGCTTCAGAGTTGTTACGAGCGTGATGTCAATTGGTGTTATGAGAGTCTATATGTCTAAGGATGAGACGCCTCTTGCCGAAGAAGAAAAATGGTACGTTGAACTCACTATGAGAACGGTTCTTAGCTATGTGACAAGAAACAGACTAAAGGACATGGTTTATGAACTGGCTTACTTTGATGATTTTGGATATGAAAATCAGAGAAATTATATGAGCTATTTAATGCAGAATAGAGACCGTCTAAATGGCATGATAGCTATTAGATACAATCTATTACATTTCATTCTTGTCAATCAGGAACTTGGGCGAGTTATGGGTGATAAGGTTATGAGACGCCACTATGAGGGACTCAAGGAGATTATTGGCGAGGACGGTAAACTGGTTCGCCTGGGTGGAGATAATTTTATGGCTATCTTTGGATACCAGAAGATGGGAAATGTTTTTACCTATCTAAGAGAAACGCCAGTAATATATGATTCTAAAAATGGAAAATCAGTTAATATTAGCTGTACAGTTGGAGTGTATCGTTTGCCTAAGAATGAAAAACTGCAAGATCCGGGAATTATCCTGGAAAAGACAACGATAGCCTTCTTTAATGCCAAAGCTGGTGGAAATGAGAAAGTAGTATTCTTTGATGATTCCTTAGTTGAAAATAGAGAACAATCTATGAATGTTCAGAGAATGTTCCCAGAGGCAATTAGGAATGAAGAATTCAAAGTATATTATCAGCCAAAGGTTCATACTGAAACGGGTAGAATAATCGGAGCAGAAGCGCTTTGCCGATGGTTTCATGAAGGAGAAATGATCAGTCCGGGACAGTTCATACCAATGCTTGAGGAAACTGATGATATCTGTACACTTGATTTCTATATGTTTGAACATGTATGTAGAGATATCAGGAGATGGCTGGATCAGGGCATGACGGCCATTCGAATATCTGTCAATCTGTCACGTAAGCATATGCATAACAGTAGTCTTGTTGAAACACTCCTCAAGATCATAGATAGACACAATGTTCCGCATAGCTGTATAGAGGTGGAGCTAACAGAGACAACCACAGACGTTAATTTCGCAGATATAAAGAGAGTTGTTAATGGACTTCAAAGTGTTGGAATCTTCACATCAGTCGACGACTTTGGTATGGGATATTCGTCCCTGAATCTTATCCGTGAATTGCCATGGAATGTGTTGAAGGTTGATAAGAGCTTCCTTCCAACAGAAGAGGATAATGCCACCAGCATTAACAGCATTATGTTTAGAAATGTTATAGCTATGGTTAATGAAATGGGAATTGAATGTATAGTCGAAGGTGTAGAAACAGAGAGACAGCTTGAGATTCTCAGAAACAACAACTGCTTCTATGCGCAGGGCTTCCTTTTCGATAGACCACTCCCGGTCGAAGACTTCGAACAAAGAATGGCCAAGGGCTACTACGAAGTAAATTAATAAGATTAATGAATGAGTATATAGGGACGGTTCTTATTTACTCACTTTCAAAAAGTGAGTAAATAAGAACCGTCCCTATATACTCATTTAATATCCGTCTCCATATAATCATCTTTCGTAAAAAAACGAAAAATTTAAAGAAGATATTTTGTTTAATTGAAAAAAAACAGATGGTAAAATATGTACTATCTATAAAAATGGGAGGTTCTGACATGGAAGTAGCTGAGATAAGAGAATTGATAGATGCAGGTAAGACTGCAATAGGGATAGAGTTTGGTTCCACAAGAATCAAGGCGGTTATGGTTGATTTGGCTGGAAAGCCAATAGCACAGGGAAGTCACGGCTGGGAGAATCAGTTTGAAAATGGTGTATGGACCTACAGCTTAGATATGATATGGAAGGGTCTTCAGGATGCTTACAGTGATCTGGCTGCAGATGTAAAGAAGCAGTATGACACAGTAATTAAAACTACAGGAGCTATTGGTTTCAGTGCAATGATGCATGGCTATATGGCATTTGATAGTAGTGACAAGCTTCTTGTTCCTTTTAGAACCTGGCGTAATACCATAACTGAGGAGGCTGCTAAGGAGCTTACCGGTGAATTCAATTTCAATATTCCTCAGAGATGGAGCATAGCCCATCTTCATCAGGCTATCTTGAAGGGTGAAGATCATGTCGGGGATATAGCATTTTTCACAACTCTCGCAGGTTATATTCATTGGCAGCTGAGTGGTGAGAAGGTTCTCGGCGTAGGCGATGCGTCGGGAATGTTCCCAATAGATAGCACCACTAGAAATTATAATGAGAAATATCTTGATATATATGATGGTATCCTCGCAAAGAAGGGCATAGCATGGAAGATAAGAGATATTCTTCCTAAGGTTAAGGTGGCCGGTGAAGCAGCAGGAACCCTGACAGCAGAAGGCGCTGCGAAGCTGGATGTGAGTGGCAATCTCCAGGCTGGAATCCCTATGTGTCCACCAGAGGGCGACGCAGGAACCGGAATGGTTGCGACAAATAGTGTTGCAGTAAGAACCGGAAATGTATCTGCAGGAACTTCTATTTTTGCCATGGTTGTCATGGAACACGCTCTCAGCAAGGTGCACGAGGAGATAGATGTTGTAACGACTCCGGTGGGCGACGATGTAGCGATGGTACATTGCAACAATTGTACTTCGGATATAAATGCGTGGGCTAATATCTTCAAGGAATATAGCCAGATGATGGGTATAGAGGTGGATACAGATAAACTATATACGACACTTTTCAAGGCGGCTCTGGATGGGGCCCCTGATTGCGGCGGTCTGGTTGGATTCAACTATTTTTCGGGGGAGCCGGTTACAGGCTTTGACGAAGGCAGACCTGTATTTGCAAGAAAGGTAAATGCTGATTTCTCCTTTGCAAACTTCATGAGACTGCATCTATATTCTGCAGTCAGCACACTTAAGGTTGGACTTGATATCCTTCTTAAGGAAGAGGATGTGAAGGTTGATAAGCTATTCGGCCACGGTGGTTTTTTCAAGACCAGGGAGGTTGGTCAGAGGATAATGTCTGCCGCTACAGGCGGCCCAATAACAGTAATGGAAACTGCCGGTGAGGGTGGCGCCTGGGGTATGGCTGTACTTGCGCTCTACCTTATGAAGACAGGTGGAAATGTAACTGAGGGCGTCAGCCTATCGGATTATTTAAAAGATGATATCTTCGCAGGGGAAGAAGGTACAACAGTTACTGCAAGTGACGAAGAGGTCAGCGGCTTCAATGAGTATATGAAGACATTTACATCAGCTCTGGAACTTGAAAGAGCAGCGATAGAGGCTGTATAATGGATGTATCTTGTGAATGAAAGGATAAATATATGCTGGAAGAGTTAAAGATAAAAGTATTCGAAGCTAATATGGAGCTTCCAAAGAGAAATCTTGTTACTTATACTTGGGGAAATGTCAGTGGTATCGATAGAGAATCAGGTCTGTTCGTTATCAAACCAAGTGGAGTAGATTACGATATAATGACCCCTGATGATATGGTGGTTATGGATCTTGAGGGCAACCGTGTAGAAGGAAAATATAAGCCATCGTCAGATACTCCAACTCATCTTGAACTTTACAAGAGATACGAGGAGATAGGCGGAATCGTACACACACATTCGCCAGAGGCAACATCATGGGCACAGGCCGGAAGAAGTATTCCTCTTTATGGAACTACACATGCGGATTATTTCTATGGGGAGATACCATGTGCCAGAAGTCTTACCCCTGAAGAGATAGATGAGGCCTATGAGAAGAATACCGGCCTTGTAATAATAGAGACATTTGAAGAACGAGGTCTCAATCCTATGTATACACCTGGAGTTCTATGCACGAACCATGGTCCCTTTACATGGGGTAAGGATGCTGCTGAAGCAGTGCATAATGCAGTCGTTCTTGAAGAGGTTGCCAAAATGGCGCTTAAGACTGAGCTGATTAATCCATCAGTTAAGACGGCACCAGACTGTATAAGAGATAAGCATTTCTTCCGCAAACATGGAGAAAATGCATATTACGGACAGGGATAAAAGAAATATACAGGAATGATGATTCCTGGGGGGCACCATGATAAAGGTTTTTTTAGTAGAAGATGAATATGCAATCCGAGAAGGCATAAAGAAGTCTGTGGATTGGGAGAAAAATGGTTTCGAGCTGGTGGGCGAAGCAGGAGATGGAGAAATGGCATTTCCAAAGATTCTGAAGACGAAACCGGACATCCTGATCACCGATATTCGTATGCCTTTTATGGATGGTCTGGAACTGGCAACTCTCGTTAAGAAGGAGCTGTCGGATATCAAGATAGTTGTGCTTAGTGGATATGATGATTTCAATTATGCTAAGCAGGCTATAAGTATTGGCGTGGAGGAATATATACTTAAACCTGTTTCGGGAGAAAACCTCCTTAAGGAGTTGGGGAAGATTGCCGAATCAATCAGGGCTCATAGACAGGAGGAGCAGGCGCGTGAGAAGTATCTTCAGGATATGGAGGAAATACGCGCACTCGAGAGACAGAAGTTTATTCATGACATGATAGATGGCAAGATATCTATGCAGGAGTCTCTGGAGCAGGGGCGAGAGCTGGGTATAGATATAACTGCCACCTATTATTCTATAGTGCTATTTCAGGCATTTCTAAAGAATCGGGAAGACTCCGATATCAATTCTTATTCCGGTGTGAATGAAGAAATACTTAGAAGAATCAAAGAAGAATACGCAGATCTTAAAAATGTATATTTGTACGAGCAGGTTGGCGATGTTCTATGCTTCCTCGAGAAGTCTGATACTCTCGAAGAAATGGATGAAAATGTGAATCGCGGTATCGGTATTATTACAAATATTATGAGTGAGTTTGGCGATTGGATATATTTTATTTCGTCTGGAAAACCGGTGGAGCGAATTCGAGATGTTAATAATTCCTATAGAGATGCCAGTAGAAGATTTGCTGACAGATACATGCTGGACGAGAGCTGTATTATACTTGGAAATGATGATATGCCGCAGAGACAGAAGAAGATCAGAGAAACTATCGAGGCGGAGAAGAAGGATTCTGCCAAAGATATGGACTTTGATAATATTGATATCAGAAAGCTTGATATTAGCGGAATAGATTTCAAGATGCTGTCTCAGAAGACCATTCTTCATTTTCTTAGGAGCGGAACCCTTTCAGAGGTAGGCGATCTGGTAAATGAATACTTTAATAGTATAGGCGAGGATGCCATGGGCTCCATCATGTTCCGTCAGTACATTCTCATGGAATCATTGCTTAGTGGTCTTACATTTCTGGATAGTATGGGCGTCGGCAGGGATAAAGCATCCGAAATCCTCGGGGATCTAAAGGATCCGATCAAGTATGTAGAAACTCTTGACTCGTCCAGGGATTATATCAGAATGCTCCTCAACAAAATGATTGAATACCGCAATCATGTATCCGATAAGAAATATCTGGAGATTATTGAGAAGGCAAAGAAATTCATTCAGGATGAATATAGAAATGAAGATATGTCCTTGCAGCTGGTTGCTTCAAATGTAAATGTCAGCTCGAATCATTTCAGTGCCATCTTCAGAAAAGAAACGGGTGAAACATTTATCGATTATCTGACAAGAGTACGTATGGAAAATGCGAAGGAGCTGCTGGCTTGTACTTCAATGAAAACTTCAGAGATTGGCTTTGAGGTAGGTTACAGAGATCCACATTATTTCAGTTATATATTTAAGAAGACAACAGGTATGTCACCTAAGGAATATAGAAGAACAAAGAAGTGAAGTACTAAACTTATGGAAAAGGAATAATAGGTTTGAAGGCTGAGAAAAAGAGAGGCAGCAAGATACAATCCAAATTGATAAAGTACATATGGATATGTGTTATCCCCCTTATTATCCTTTTCAGTATCGCGATAATAAGGCTATATGGCTTCTATCAGGATTACGATCTTCTGGTTCGTAATATAACAAGTGCAAATGAATATAATATGAGCTTCAAGGAATCTATGGATGAAATGATGTACCGAATCATCATAGGTTCTGCCAACTGGACGAATGCAGATGAAAAGCTGGAAGATGATGATCCTAAGGCGCTAATATCTGAGGCAAAGGAACATTTTATTCAGCTTAGAGATAAGACAACGGAGGATAATGTCCGCGCGGATCTGACAGCACTCATCAGGCTTCTCGAGATACTCGATGAGCGAGTGGATGACATACTGAAGAATGTAGAAGAGGGCGGTCACTATGATGAGAATATGGAGATGCTGGATATGAATATCCGTACTCTCACTTCTCTCATTCAAGAGGACATTCAGAAGTATATCTATGACGAAGCACAGAATATGGAAATGCTTCGTCGCCAGGTTGCCTCCAGTCTGCTGAACACAATCAGGATAATGATCATCGTACTTATTATTATTCTGATTGTTATATATTTCCTATCAAGACGTCTTTCCGAGAGAATAACCGAGCCTATTACAGAGCTTGTAGGAATGACCGAGAAGTTCGCGGGCGGCGACTTCACCGTATCCTATCATCCGGATAGAGATGACGAAATGAAAACTCTGGCGGACAGCTTTAACAGCATGGTTAAAGAGATAGAGAACCTGGTAGAGGATATACATCGCGAGCAGGAAAATGCGAAGGATGCTGAGCTTAGACTTCTTCAGGAACAGATCAATCCACATTTCCTATATAATACTCTGGATGCGATTATCTGGATGACTGAGGCTGGTGAGAATAAGAAGGCGATTCAGATCATTCAGGAGCTTTCGAGCTTCTTCAGAATATCTCTCAGTAAGGGCGAAAGTGAAATTACCATCCGTAATGAGAGGGAGCATGTTAAGAACTATCTCGAGATTCAGAGATACAGATATCAGGACATACTTGACTATGAGATAAATATCTCAGATGACATTCTGGACTATCATATACAGAAGCTTACGCTTCAGCCTATTGTTGAAAATGCTCTCTACCACGGAATAAAAAATAAACGTGGGGGAGGTAAGATTACTGTTGAAGGATATTTATCTAATGGAGATGAAAAGTCTGAAGGAGATGCCTCCGGAACAATTATCTTTAAGATAAAAGATAGTGGAATAGGAATGAACGAAGAGGAGCTTACAAGACTTCGTAAACTTATTTCCGGTGAGATTACTATAGATGATAAGCGAGGCTTCGGTATGGCAAATGTCGAGAAACGAATTACCATGCTATACGGAGAAGAATACGGAATAAGTGTTGATAGTGAGTACGAGGAAGGCACGACCGTTACAGTAAGGATACCAATCCAATAGGTGTATAATTTCAGATATAATAATAGTTCAGGAACAATAATGGACAAATGGCGTTATGATGAAAAGTAAAATGAAAAGAAGATACAGAAAAAAATTATATAAAAGAGTAATTGCGTTTCTTTTGTCGGCGGCATTTGTCATGGGTGCTGCTGGATGTGGAAAGAAGGAAGACAGGGCAGAGGAAGGTAAGTCAGATACAGAGCTTATTACGGTGGGCTTTTCTCAGCTGGGAGCGGAATCTGACTGGCGCGTTGCAAATACTGAATCTATCAAAAGTAGTTTGACAAGGGCAAATGGTTTTGAACTGATGTTTGATGATGCTCAGCAGAAACAGGACAAACAGTTTCTGGCGATAAGGAACTTTACCCAGCAGGAGGTTGATTGTATAGTGCTTGCTCCTGTTATGGAAACGGGATGGGATACGGTTCTGGAGGAGGCAAAGGACGCTGATATCCCTGTCATAGTCGTTGATAGACAGGTTAGAGTAACAGATACATCTCTTGTTACTGCGTGGGTTGGATCAGACTTCAGTAAAGAAGCGAAGATTGCCTGTGAATGGCTGAAGAGTTTCACCGAAGCAAAAGGCATCGCTCCGGAAGAACTTTATATAGTAGATATTCAAGGAACCCTAGGAGCTACTGCTCAGATAGGCAGAACTTCAGGACTTGAGGAGGCGAGCAAAAATTATGGCTGGAATCTTATCGCGGAGGTTCCGGCGGATTATGCTCAGACCAAGGCAAAGGAGGTTATGCAGAATCTTCTTAAGGAGCATGACAATATAAATGTAGTTTATTGCGAAAATGATAATGAGGCTATTGGCGCGATTGAAGCTATTGAGGAAGCCGGTAGAACGGTTGGAACAGATGTTAAAAATGGTGAGATACTTATTATATCCTTCGATGCTGCGCATTCCGGACTCAGCAAGGTTCTTGAAGGTAAGATAGCTCTGGATGTAGAATGTAATCCTCTTCAAGGAGAAGAAATCGAGAAGCTGGTCAAGGCGGTTAAAAATGGTGAAGAATATAATAAATATACCTATGTTAAAGAAAGTGCCTTCGCACTTGATGATACAGTTAAGAGCGTTAAGATAAATGACGAAGACTATGAGATAACAATGCTAACAGAGAGCATTTTAAATTCGAGAGAGTACTAATAAAGGTACTCTCTATTTAGTTGAAAAATGTAAAAATAAAAAATCAAACATTAAATAAAAAATTGAAAAATCGAAAAAACTATAAAATAAATATTTGAAAATTATTCAAAAGATACTCCGTATAATAACCCTTCATACTTTGATATATTTTATTCATCAGTAAAACGGTGATATCCAAAACAGCGGTTTTGGAAAAGTCAAAGTGAAATGGAGGGTTTTTTAATGAAAAAATTCGGAAAGAAAATTCTGGCAACAGTAGTTGCTGCAACTATGGTGCTCGGCCTTGCAGCTTGTGGTGGAAGCAAGGAAGCAGCTGATGATTCAGGTTCAGGATCAGGCGGCGGTGACAAGATTAAGGTTGGTATCATCAACAACGATCCAAACGAGTCTGGTTATCGTACAGCAAACGACAAGGATCTCAAGGCTATGTTCTGCGAGGCAAATGGATATGAAGCTTCATTTGCTTACAGCTTAAAGAACGATGAGCAGATTACAGCAGCTCAGAAGTTTATCCAGGATGGAGTTGATTATCTTCTTCTTTCAGCAGCCGACACATCAGGTTGGGATAGTGTTCTCAAGGATGCACAGGATGCAGGAATTCAGGTAATCCTCTTCGACCGTACAATCGATGCAGATGAAAGTCTCTATGCAGCTTCTATCGTATCTGACATGGATAAGGAAGGCGAGACAGCAGCAAATTGGCTTAAGGATCAGAACCTCAGTGAGTACAACATCATTCACCTTCAGGGTGTTATGGGATCAGCAGCTCAGCAGGGTAGATCTGGAGCACTTGATCAGATGGCTAAGGACAATGGTTGGAAGATCGTTACACAGCAGACAGCAGAGTGGAATGCAGAGAAGGCTCAGCAGATCGTTCAGTCAGTTATCGATTCAGGCGAGAAGTTCAACGTTATCTATGCAGAGAACGACGACATGGCTAAGGGTGCTGTAGAGGCGCTTGATAAGGCTAACATCTCTCACGGCGTTGGCAAAGACGTAGTAGTTATGGGATTTGACTGCAACAAGTGGGCACTTGAAGAGCTTCTTAACCAGAACTGGAACTATGATGGACAGTGCAATCCTTTCCAGGCTAAATATATCGACGAAGTAATCAAGCAACTTGAAGCTGGACAGACACCTGCAGAGAAGACAATCATAATGGAAGAGAAGGGTTTTGACGCAAACACAATTACTCAGGAAGATGTAGATAACTACGGTATCTAATATTTAGACTATCCAGGGGTGTGTCATAAGTATGATGCACCCCGATTTTTATGAAAGACAGTAACTGATAGAAGATGTAAAAAAAGAGGTGGAGCTGTGAAAGATAAGGCTGTATTGGAATTACATAATATAAATAAAAGCTTTCCGGGTGTTCGTGCCTTACAGGGAGTAGACTTTACCCTTTGCGAGGGTGAGATACATGCACTCATGGGTGAAAATGGTGCAGGTAAGTCTACTTTGATCAAGGTTATTACCGGTGTATATGAAAAGGATGATGGAGAGGTTTTCCTTAAA
>CAMKQB010000044.1 GCA_946414825.1 uncultured Lachnospiraceae bacterium | reverse complement strand
GAAGGACAGACACTTGGACGTCTTGCATCAGAAGTTGCAAAGGTGTTAAGAGGAAAGAATAAGCCTACTTACACACCACACATTGACACAGGTGATTATGTAATCGTAATCAATGCTGAGAAGATTAAGGTAAGTGGTAATAAGCTTAACGATAAGATTTATTATCATCACTCAGATTACATCGGTGGACTTAAGTCAGCTACTCTTAAGGAGAAGCTTGAGAAGAACCCTACATTCGTAATCGAACATGCTGTTAAGGGAATGCTCCCTAAGGGACCTCTTGGTAGACAGATGTACAAGAAGCTTTTTGTATATGCAGGACCAGATCACAAGCACCAGGCACAGAAGCCTGAAAGCTTAGAGATCAAGTACTAAGAAGGAGGAAACTTAAATGGCTAAGAGTGAAAGATTTTACGGAACAGGTAGAAGAAAGAATTCTGTTGCTCGTGTTTATATAACACCAGGTAGCGGCAAGATTACAGTAAATAAAAAGGACGTTAATGATTATTTCGGACTTGAGACACTTAAGGTTATTGTTAGACAGCCTTTCGCAGTTACTGATACAGACGGTAAGTTTGACGTATTAGTAAATGTATATGGTGGTGGTTTCACAGGTCAGGCTGGTGCTATCAGACATGGTATTGCCAGAGCTCTTTGTGAAGCTGATGCTGATTACAGACCAATCCTTAAGAAGGCTGGATATCTTACAAGAGATCCTCGTATGAAGGAGAGAAAGAAGTACGGTCTCAAGGGTGCTCGTAGAGCTCCTCAGTTCTCAAAGAGATAAAGTATTGTTGCGAAGAAAAAGTCAATACGGCGCTTACAAGCTTGCTTGTTATGCGGATGTATTGACTTTTTATTCATAAGAATCTAAGAGAATGGTCACAAAATCATAGCTTGTGTAACAAGCGCTTTTGTGAAGCAAAAGGATTTTGTGAACAGTCTCTTGGATTCG
Source organism: uncultured Lachnospiraceae bacterium (assembly GCA_946414825.1). Taxonomy (GTDB): domain Bacteria; phylum Bacillota; class Clostridia; order Lachnospirales; family Lachnospiraceae; genus Eubacterium_Q. Next base: position 21,913 of record CAMKQB010000044.1, on the reverse strand, counting down.
CAACAATACATAATACTCAGCATAGCTTCGTAATCGTCGGGCTAAAAATGGTCCACCGGACCATGTAAAAATGTGGTAGATGATTAATGGTAAGTTAGAGAAAGGAAGGGGCTTATGGAAAAGAGTCAAAATGAACTTTATAATGCGCTCGTGGGTATTTTCCTGGGAGTAGTGCTTAGTCTCTTTCTGTCGTTGGTTGGAACGCTGCAGTCAGGGCATTTTAGTGTAGTTGCATTTATAGTATCATTTATGTGTAGTTCTATACTAAGCATAATTTTAGGAATCTTTGTTCCTATAAAGAAAATAAACAACTGGTGCGTTGCTAAGATTAATAAGGAACCGGGAAGTATTCCGGCAAAGCTTCTCTGCGCACTGGTGGATGATTTAATCTTTACACCAATTATTAATCTGCTGATGGTATTCATGGCTTATAAGAGAGCACTGAAGTTTGGTGCGGTAGATATGCCACCTTTTGGATTCATGTTACTTAGAGCTATGATATTCTGTGTTGTAGTTGGTTTTGTAGTATTATTCTTTGCTATTCCTTTAGTAGAGAAGTTTATAAAATATGGTATTGATAAAGTAAATGATGAAGAATAAAATACTTCTTTACTTTAACGCGATAAAGTGATATTATAACAGTCGGTGAGTATCTAAGCTTATCGACTGTTTTTAACTGTCATCTAGTTTTAACGAGGAGAAATTAATATGGAAATGCAAATGGAATTCATCAGAAAACTGCCTACTCCACAGGAGATAAAGGAAGAGTATCCAATATCTGATGAAGTAAAGAAAATAAAGGAAGAACGCGACAACGAGATAATGGATATCTTCTCAGGAAAGAGTGATAAATTCCTTATGATCATCGGACCATGTTCAGCAGATAACGAAGAGGCTGTAGTAGACTACATGCATCGCCTGGCTGAGGTTCAGAAGAAGATAAAGGACAAGATATTTATTATCCCTAGAGTATATACAAATAAGCCTAGAACAACAGGAACTGGTTATAAGGGAATGCTCCATCAACCAGATCCAGAAGGACATGAGGATATGCTGGCTGGTATCGTAGCTATCCGTAAGATGCATACACGTGTAGTTGCTGAGACTGGATTCACCTGCGCAGAGGAAATGCTCTACCCAGGCAACCACAGATATCTCTCTGACCTGCTTTCATATATAGCGGTTGGTGCTCGTTCCGTTGAGGATCAGGAGCATAGAATAGTATCCTCTGGTGTAGGAATTCCGGTAGGTATGAAGAACCCACCAAGTGGAGACCTGTCAGTTATGATGAATGCCATTACTGCAGCGCAGTCTGCACAGGATTTCATTTACAGAGGCTGGGAAGTTAGAACAAACGGAAATCCTTTTGCTCATGCTATTATGAGAGGATATATAGATAATCTCGGACACAGTAAGCCTAATTATCATTATGAGGATCTGAGAGCTGTTTATGAGGAATATCAGAAGCGTGATCTTGCGAATCCAGCTATTATCGTAGATACTAACCATGCTAATTCAAATAAGCAGTATCTCGAGCAGATAAGAATAGCTAAGGACATAATGCACAGCCGTCACGTATCCGGCGATATAAGAGGTCTTGTTAAGGGACTGATGACAGAGAGCTATATCGAGGATGGTTCTCAGAAGATTGGCGAGGGTATATATGGTAAGTCCATTACTGATCCATGCCTTGGCTGGGAGAAGACAGAGCGGCTTCTACTTGAACTGGCAGAGATAGTATAGAGAAAAGATATAAGATAAGGGAGCCGAGAAGGCTCCCTTTAAGTTTGTAATCATTTAATTATATTATGTAGGTTTATTTTACTATCTTGTATCCACGTGACTCGAGGGAAGCCTCAACCTCAGCATAACCAGGTGCATGAAGAACTGCAAGAGGTGTCTTGGAATCTCTGCTGTATGAAACATACAGATAATCAATATTTATATTACTGTCTGTGATAGCCTGAAGAAGATTAGACAAGCTACCTACATCATCAGGAATCTCAACTCCGATAACCTTGTTCAGCTTACACATGTAACCGTTTGTTGTCAGAAGCTCACAAGCAAGCTCTGGCTCAGTTACAAGCATACGAACGATACCGAACTCAGCACTGTCATTAGTTACTACATTATAGATGTCTATACCAGCATCTGAAATAAGCTTAGTAAGACTAACCATGCTGCCCTTTGTATTAGGGGCAAAAATAGATAATTGCTCTATCATAATAAAACCTCCTGTGCTGGTAAATGAATTGGCAAACACCAGCAAATAACATCACAAGGCGTATTGTACAAAGAAATAAAACTGATGTCAATGTAAAGGTTGGTTACTAGTGAAATATATAAGGTGAGTACTAAGTCGAATTAAGAAAATAATAGGCTGAGCATTTTGCTTAGGTTTGTGATATTATATTTTTAATGATTATTATTTATATTATGATTATGAATTATCTGCGGCTTATGAAGTGCATTATAACTCGCGAGAGGAGACTAGCTTGAAGAATTCAGTTGTGACAAAACTTAAAACTCCATATGTTAGCGTGAATGGTTCCTACGGCGGAAATCAGAGCTGGTTCCGCGAGATAGAGAAGAAGAGCAAGGGGAGGACTATCGATCAGTTTGGTTGCGGCCTGGTGGGAGCGTCAGACCTGCTTCTTCACGTTCTGGGTGAATCGATTCTGGATGGTAAATATCCGGCTGAAAATAAACTAAATCATAAATCAAGCAAGGATAAGCAGACCTCATCTAGTAAGGATATTAATATAGTATCGAGCGAAGCATATAGAGACTATATATTAAGTATGGAAAAGAAGTATTTCCATATACTTCCTAAGCTTGGTATATCTGGTGTGCTTCTTGCGTGGGGTCTGAATATATATTTCCTTATTAATAGGAAGAAGATTAAGGAAGCTACGGGCGGTAGCCTTGTAGCACGTTGGGCAGTCTGGCCAACCAAGATACTGGATAAGATAAAGGAAATGCTTTCGAATGACATTCCTATTATCCTCGCCATTGGTCCTGGGTTCTTCAAAAAAGAAAAGCTGAAGTTTTATAATAAGATAGAAGAAAACGGAACGGTTAAGTTCAAGCATGTGACTCAAACAAAGGACCACTATGTGACAGTTACGGGTGTAGAGGAATATCTAGATCAGAAAACTATAGATAACAATACTTCAGGGAAGAAATCTATAGACAACAAGTCTTCAGAGAAGAAACCTATAACTATGCTTGAAATATCATCATGGGGCAAAAAATATTATGTAAACTATGATGAATATAAGAAGTATGTGAAAAAGAATGACAATTACTACTTCAGTAACATCCTTTATGTGAAACTGAGGAAGCGATAAAAGTTTAACTAAGTGTCATCCTAAACGAAAGATACAAAGTGTCATAAAGTCATCCTGAACGTAGTGAAGGATCTTATAGTAGAGGGACAAACATGATTAGACAACACATGTATATATCCGGCGATGTACAAGGCGTCGGTTTCAGATATAGAGCCTACCATGCGGCTCAGAGACTAGGATTAACAGGATATGTGCGAAACCTTTACGATGGAAGAGTTGAACTCGAGGTACAAGGAGACAGAGAACTGATAAGTCGCCTGCTGGGGGAGATAGATGCAGGAAGCTTCGTGCATATGGATAACATAGAGTCGAAGACAATTCCAGTAGTGGAAGATGAAAGAAGTTTTAAGGTGGTGCATTAGAAAAGGTTCTTCTCAAACTCCCAATTAGGAGCACGAGAAGAACCTTTATTTTTTTACAGCATATGTGCTCTTATTTCATCACCACTAAGTGGGGAGAGAAGTGCAGGTGCAACATCAAATACTGTCTTAGCTCCGCTTTCTCCAGCCTGGTTCATACGAGCAGCAGCTCTTGCGTAAGCAACAAGTACAGAACCTGTGAACTCAGGGTTAGAATCAAGCTTCAGGCTATACTCGATAACGTGAGTGTTAAGAGTGTTAGTTGAGCCATCAGCATTTGTGGTTCCACCTGTTGTACCAGAGTAGATAACTGAACCACCGTGTGGAAGACCGCTATGATTTCTCTTCATTTCTTCTGCAGTTATGAAGTTAACTGTTGTATCATAATCAGCAAAGTAGTTTGGCATAGTTACGATTTTCTGCTCGATACGAGCCTTATCAGCACCTTCCTCAGCAACTACATAACATACTCTTGTGTGCTTCTCACGAGTTGTGAGTTCTGGATTCTCACCAGCACGAACCTTGTCGAGTGCCTCTGGAACAGGAACTGTATACTGACGAGCATCTACAACTCCTTCAATTCTACGAATAGCATCTGAATGTCCCTGACTAACACCATTGCCCCAGAATGTATAATCTTTACCACCTGGAAGAACAGAGTGTGCATATAGACGATTCAGTGAGAACATTCCTGGATCCCATCCACAAGAGATGATTCCAATCTTGCCACCAGCCTTTGCAGCTGCATCTACATTTGCAAAATGTGTTGGGATATTTGCGTGTGTATCAAATGAATCAATTACGTTGAAATCAGCAGCATACTTAGGTGTCATTTCTGGAAGATCAGTTGCTGAACCACCGCAAATGATAAGCACATCTATCTGATCCTTCATTTTGCTAAGCTCATCTACGTGGTATGTAGCGGCACCGCTATCAACCTTAACTGTTGCTGGATCACGTCTAGAAAATACACCAACCAGCTCCATATCATTGCTGGCCTTGACAGCCTTCTCAACTCCGCGGCCTAGATTACCATAGCCGAGGATACCTACTTTTATACTCATAATAAAACCTCCGTACCTATTTATTATGTTACTTTTTGAAACATTAAATAGTATATTACAACGGTTTCCTTAATACAATATTATAATTTGAAGAATTCTGTAGTGATTGTGGACTTATTATGACGGCTGCATTTAACCTATCTGACTCAGACGGGAATACATTCAGATCTGTTTAAATAGAGGTTCCACATATTGGAATAAGGTGGGGCTTTTCTATATATAGTGGTAAAATACAGTATGAAATGCATATATTGCGATTTGGTCATTATGATAAAAGTTCACACAAAATTCACAAAAAATGACAACCAATATTGTGCAATTTGCACAATCGGTTTAGTGAATATGCCGAAATGTCAAATATTTGGCTTTTTGGGTTGCATTATGTAAATTAGCTATGTTAATCTATCCATAATTATATTGAATTATTGGGTTTAGTGCGCCCATTGACTGATGTTTGAGAGAGTTTATGTTGCACTTAATAGTCCATATTGATTATAAAAAAACAATGTACTATGGGAAAGAGAGAGCCCATGGAAGGGAGAAAATCTATGACTTTTAAGAAGGGATTCAAAAAAGTAATATCCTTTGCGCTGGCCGGTGCAATGGCACTTGGTCTGGCAGTAACTGGGGGAGGAGGTAACGTTCTTCAGGTTGAAGCTGCAGCTCCAGTTAAGCAGGATTCTGCCAGTGCAATTAACTATGCTACTGTGCTAGGTGGTGGTGTGGATTATGGACTGATTGCACCTACGGTGATTCAGAATTCACATATGGAAACTACTTTTGCTACAAATGTTTTTGATCATCAAAAGAAGAATAACGATATAGATTATATTACTTCTACTGCTCAGATTTTGATTGGAACAAGAGTGGATGGAGATGGTATTGTTGAATTTGGTCATACTACTGCCGCTGCTATACATTTAGAGGCTCCTGCTAGTGTTTATGGAAATTTCAACCCAGAGCAAGAAGCTCAAAAAAATACTCAAAATGGTAATATAAAATATGATGGCGACTATGATGATGTGCCATTAATTCAAGCGGTTAATGATAATGCCTCACAAAATGTCAATAGACTTATTAATAGAATCTGTGAAGAAAACCAAGGACAAGCTGAAGATGTTGAATTAGGATGGTCGTATTTTTTAGAAGGTAGAGCGGCTAAGGATAGTGGATACGTACTAAATCCTGATGGATATAAAAATTGTTCTAATTTTTATGATCAAAACTGGAATAAAATTACCAATTCAATTCAAAACGTTGACAAGCTTTTTGTTGATCTTAGATCACCTGAGTATGATGGAAAAGTTGTTTACATTAATATTGACAAGGATTTAATTAAATTCCTTCAAGGTGGCGACAAATTTAGAATTTATAAGAATCCATCAACAGTCGTAGTTGTGAATATTGCTAGGGATGCTATGGGTGATAGCACAGAAACTCTTAGTATTATAAAACCAGGAGTGGTTGTTAATGGTGAAAAGTATACAGGTGAAACTGTAATTAACGGTGGAGATCCTGTTCATGCTGCAGCGGTTCAGACAAACTACAATCAGACTGTAATATGGAATATTATGTGTTCCAATAATTTGGATTTACAGGATATGGGTGGTGCCGTACTTGCTCCAAGAATGCAGAATAAAACAATTACTGTTGGAAATGGTAATTCCAGTGGTTGGATTGTTACTAATGGAACAATTGATGTAGCAAATGAGTTTCACTTCTTATATTCAGGCGCAAGCCGTGATTTGAAAGGACAAATGCATTTTGCGTTGACCAAAGGTTTTACTAATGAATATGCTTCTCAAGGAAGCCTTACTCCAAATACTTCTATAGATATACCTGCTAATACATATAAATTTATTCTTACTGAATATTCAAGAGATGATGATACTGATAATAATTTTGCATCAGTGTATCATACTTTTGAAGAGAAAAGCGCAAGTACTTTAGGAAGTGTAATTTTTGACAGTCTACAGTTCTATTCTAATGATACGGGATTAACAGAAGAACAGAAGCATTATTATATTCCAAAACCTAACACAGGTGAACCTGCAAATTCGAAAGAGTTTTATTTCATAGTAACTGAAAATCAAGCAAGTTCAGCACCAGGGGTCACTAATTCTAATGGTGAAATTGAAATCATCATGAAAGTTGAAGTTGATTCGGATGATAAGTTTACATACTTTGTAAAATACAAATCTATACAGAAAAAAGGAACTTCATCTGACACAGATATTGTTTATAGGGATTACGATGCTGATTTTATCCCTATGTCAGGTTTACAGTTTGATTTAGGAACATTTTATAATAAAGTGGATGCGTCTCTTAGAATTCAGAAAGAGGTAACTGGGGATTATACTGCTACTTCTGCTGATAAGTATGCGTTTACTATATATGGAAAAGATACAGAAAAATATTATGATACATCAGGTAATCCATCAGATGATGCAGTAAATGTAATTGTTTCTGCAGGTGAAATAATTAGTGTTTCATCACTTCCAGATCAGGAATATGTAGTTAAAGAAGTGGATACTAGTAGTCAGCCTTTAGATAGAGAAGGATATAAGTTGACATCTTTACCTACTATGACTGAAGGAGATAATGAGGTTACTGGAACAACAGTTGATGTTACTGGAAGTTATACTCCTACTGTTAAATTCACTAACAATTATGAAAGAACAGGTGTTCTATCTGTTACTAAGGAAGTAACTGGTGACAATGCGGATGCTGTTGGTCAGCCTTTTAGTTTCCTTGTAATACAGAAAAATCAGTCAGGTGATAAATATGTTAAGGAGACATCTACGGGATATGAGTATGTAGATAATAAGTCTGATGCTACAGAGTTCTCAGTAACGGGAGATGGAAGTACACCTAGAGTTATATCAGGTCTCGCTGAGGGAACTTATACAGTTGAAGAAACAACTGAATATACAGGTACTGATTATAAATGGACTGCTTCTTATTCAGATAATGGAGCTGGTGTTGTTGTTGATGAGAATAGTATTTCATCTCAACCTGCTGAAATTAAGATTACAAATGATTATCAGGTGCCTAAGGGTACAATTACTGTAAAAAAGATTATCACCGTTGATGGAAAAAATGTTGGATATAATCAGGGCGAGTTTAGTCCTAATGATATACCAGAATATTACAGCACATATCCTTCTAATTTAACATTTAATATTACAGATGGTAATTCATATAATGAGACGTTTAGTTTTGCATCGATGATGCATTCTAATAATCAGACATCGAAGCAAGTGCCTCTTGGAACATATACTGTATCTGAGACTAACTGTCCAGATTTAACATTGAATAATGGTGATGTATATACAGCATCAACAACTATTTCAGGTGATGCAACAGCAGCTGGAGAAGTAGAAATTGCAAATGACGGTGAAACAAAGACTGTTACAATCACAAATGCTTATACTAAGCAAGCTGATGATGTAGCATCTCTTACAGTTAATAAGTCAATTAATATATCAGGAAATAATGATACTGACTTTTCGTTCAAAGTAAAGCAGATTTCTGATGGAACTAATACAGATAAATATGTAAAGGTTGATTCATCTACAAATGAGATTTCTTATGTGGATGAAGTTGATGACGCTACATCGTTTAGTGTTACTAAGAATACTCCAAAGGTTATTAATGGACTTGAAAAAGCTACTTATAGTGTTATAGAAACAGAAAAGACTATAACTGGTTATTCTTTAAATCCAACAGATGCGACAAAAGATGCTAGTATTACAACAGTATCTGCTGACTTAACTGCTGGAAATAATTCGGTTACTCTCGTAAACAACTACACTGAGTTAACTGGAAACGTTAAGATTACCAAGGTAGTATCAGGTGAAACGTCACCTGAAGGTGTTTCATTTACATTAACAATTACTGGAACCAAAGCAGATAACTCTGCATTAGACGGAACATTTAACACTACTCCTGCTAGCACAGATGATGTTACGAGTGTTACATTTAATAACGGAACAGCTACTCTTACTGTTACACATGGATCATCTATTGAGATTACAGGACTTCCAGTAGGTACAAAGATTAAAGTGGCTGAGACTCCTGTGGCAGGATATACACTTCAGCAGTCAGGGGATGATTTAGAGGCTACTGTTTCTGATCAGGAAGTAAAGACAATTGCATTAGATAATAAGTATGCACAACCAAAGGGTAGCTTAGTTATCCATAAAACAATAACAACAGTAAACGGCACAAGATCATGGGATGATATAAAGAATGCGTTGAGCTTCACAGTTACAAAGGGAACAGATTCTCAAACAATTAATGGTTCAGATGCTGGTTGGAATGTAAATGGTACTACAGCAACGTATACACTTACAGATCTTCCAACAGGTAATTATACTGTAACTGAGAATAACTCAGAAAATGCTGAATCATCACAGTATACACTTGTTACATCTTGTGGTATAGCAAGTAGTTCGTTAAATGTTGGTTCAACAGTTTCAGGTGTAAGTGTAACATCAGTGGTAGCTGGAAATGCTTACTTCTCAAATGCTTATACAAAGAAGACAGGTGGATTTAATGTAACAAAGACTGTAACAGGAGATGGCAAAGATGCTAATAAGTCATTCCCTATTATAGTAACTCTTTCATATACAACTGATGTATCTGGTACACCTGGTAAATATAAGATTAATTCTACTGGAACAGAAACAAGTATTACAGAAAATCCAGTTGAAATATATTTGAAAGATGGAGATACAGCATACTTTACTGGACTTCCATATGGTTCATCTTATAAGGTTGCAGAAGGTGATATCAGTGGAACAACGTATAAGGGATATGCAAAAGATGAAATTGTTCCTAGTACAGAACAAATTGTTTCTGCTGAAACAAATACTGATATAACTGTTAAAAATACTTACACTGCTGAAGCTACAGCTAATGTTACTCTTTCTAAGAAGACAGTTAACGGAACAGATGAACTTGTTGGAGCGACGCTTAAGGTTACTACTGATGCGGCAGGAAGTAATACTGCTAAGGATACTAATGGAGATGATATAGAGTGGATTTCTGGTTCAACTGCTCATACAGTATCACTTGCTCCTGGTACATACTACATGGTAGAAACAACAGCTCCAGATGGATATGAAATAGCAGAAAGTATTGGATTTAAAGTTGACAATGATGGAAAAGTAACTCTGTTAGATGCTAGTAAGGGTGAAATATCTGGAACTACAATTACAATGCGTGATGCTGCAGAAGGTCAACTGACAGTTAAGAAGGTAGAGACTGGAGACAATGATGATACTAGTGGAAAACCTGCAGATGGAGTTTACCAGTTTGCAGTTAAACAAGGTGGTAAGTACATCGTTGATAAAAATACAGGTAAGCTTGGAACTACTGAAACTTGGTTCGACGTAATTGCTGGTAGCCCTACAGGTACTGTAATCAAGGGACTTGAGTTAGGCGTTGAATATGAAGTAGTAGAAAAGACACCTGAAGGAATAACAAGCGGGTATACATGTACACCTTCATATAATAATGGTACAAGCGATGTAGCAACAATTACCTTATCAAAGAGCTCAAAGACAGGAACAGTAACTATTACTAATACATATGAAAAGGCTGTTAGTCTGAAAGTAAGTAAGACTGTAGTTGCAGCAGGAGCTAGTGGTGTTGACTCGAAAGCATTCCCTATAACAATTACTATTAAGAAGGGAACTGCAGTAGATACTACGGTTAATGGTATTCATGGTGATGCTAAATTTACCAATGGTGTTGCTAGCATTTCGTTAAAGAACAGCGAAAGCGCAACTATTACAAATCTTCCTAAGGGAGATGTTGCTGTTGTTGAAGAGTCAGATTATGAGAATGCATTCTCAGGTTATAAGTACTTAGATACTTCAAAGCATGAAGATACAATAACATTAAATAGCGATTCTACATGTGAACTTACAAATAATTATGAGAAAATCCAAGCTCAGGTGACAATTAAGAAGGCATTTGGTCCTGGTAGTGAAATAACTGATGGTACATATAACGTTGTTATCAGAGATAATTCAGTTAATAAGTATTATTGGTTTATTTATCAGGGACATACACAAGAGTCGACATCTTTACAGATTTTCCCAATTTCTACATCGGGTTCATCTATTAATCTTCCAGCTGGTACTTATACAGTAACTGAAGTTATGAATCAGGGTGAAACCGGTACAGCATACAAGGATGGTTATACTCTTGATTCTGAAGTGACAGTTGGAACATCTGAAACTGGTACTTTCACAATTGATGAGAATACAACAGATCCTATTGAAGTTACTGTAACAAATACATATACAAAGATAACAGAACCTACAGGAACACTTACTGTTACTAAGACAGAAGCTGGTGATACAGGACATGGTCATACAGGAAACTATTACTTTACTGTAAGAGAAGATGAAACAAGTAATTATGTTCAAAATGTTTCTGGTGGAATGGGAAGTACTCCTCATAAGTTCCCAATAGAACCAGGTGAGACTAATAAGGTTGTAATTAGTAATCTTCTTAGAGATAAGACTTATGTTGTTGAAGAAGTTGCAGTAGATGAAACAAAACTTACAGAAAGATATACATGCACAACAACATATACTGGTGGTGAAGGCACACTTAACAATGAGACAGATTTTGATCCTAATGCAACGACAGCTAATCCGCCAGCAGCAAGTATAAATATTGTTAATACATATTCTGCTCCTGCTAGTGGAATACTAAATGTAACAAAGACAGTTGAAGATACAAATGCTACTGGACATGGACATGGTGATGATTATAGCTTTAAGGTAAAAGCATCTAAGACTGGAGAAACTGATAAGTGGGTACAGGCTGATGGCAGTCTTGGTGAAACAGCACATGAGTTTACTGTTACAGCTGGTTCACCAAATGTTACACAGATTACTGACCTTGATACAAGCTATACATATACAGTAATTGAATCAGATGTTACTCTTACTAATCCTGCTGAGTATAGTTGTTCGGTAGCATATAGCCCAGCTGATGGAGTTGCTGTATTCGATAATACTAAGACAGCAAGTGTAGGTATCACAAATACATATACATATACACCTGCTCCTACTACAGCAAGTCTTGAGTTAAGTAAGACTGTTACTACTAATGCGGCTACAGATACTACAATTGATAATATTCCTGAAAAATTCTATGTGGCATTAAAGATTAATGGTAGTGATCCAGCACAATATATACAGGGACCTACAGGTGGCAACACTGGAACAGATATTTATTACTTTGAGGTTCCAGGTAATGGCACGAGCATTACAATTAATGATCTAGCTATTGGAACAACTTATGATATTGTTGAAGATGAAGCTGCGGCAAAATCAGGAGTTTCTGTTACGGATAAGACCGTAGATCCAGCTATTACTACTGATAATTTCACACTAACTGTGGGTGGGAATGCTTCAGTACTAATTGCAGATAGTGGAAATACTGCAACTGTAACAAATACATATTCTAGTACAGCAGAAACTAAGTATGATGTAATCTTTAGTAAGGTTATTGCTGGCGGAGGTCAGGAACTTGCTGGTGCTGAACTGAAAATATTAGATTCGACTGGAACAGCTATTCATTCATGGGTTTCTGATGGTAGTGAAAAGACGTATAGCTTAATTGCTGGAACATATACACTTACTGAATCAAAGGCTCCACTAGGATATGATGAAGCTGAAGATATAACATTTGAAGTAACAGATGCTGGAGAAATCCTTGTTGGTGGTTCTTCTGTTCAGAAGGTAGTTATGGAGGATTCAGTCAAGAAGACAACAGTTACCTTCAATAAGGTTAGTACATTAGGCTCGGAAGAAATTGATGGAGCTACACTTGAGCTTTATACAATAGATTCAAGTGGTAATGTAAGTGCTACACCATTTGAAACATGGATTTCTGATACAAAGAATATCAAACAGTTCTCATTAACTGCAGGTGATTATGCAATTAAAGAAACTGTTGCACCTGATGGATATAAGAAGTCTGAACAGTTAGTTAAGTTTAGCGTATATTATGATAGTAATAATGATGCACAGATTAAACTTCTCGAAGGTCCTGGTACTGTAGATTCAAGTGATAAGAAGGTTTCATTTAAGGACGATCCAATTCAGATTTACGGAAAGCTTTCAGTTCACGTAGAAGAAGAGAAGACTGGACGTCCAGTTCCAGATGCAATCGTTGAGGTTGAGGGACCAGATGGTAGGAAGGTAAGATATACTACAAACAGTAATGGTGAAATTACTGATAAGGTAGATGGAACAGGTGTTACACCATTTGATGTACCAGTTGGTAAATATAAGGTTACAATTCTTCAAGTTCCAGAGGGATTTGATGTAACAGTTGGTGAAACAGCTGAGGTGACAGTTCCTGAAAATGGTGAGGGACGTCACATAGCTAAGATTCTTCCAAACACTGGTGGACTTAAGGTTCAAGTTCTTGAAGAAGGAACTAGAAGAGAAGTGCCAGATGCTACAGTTGAAATCGAAGCGCCAGCTGGAACTACATTCCCAGATGGTTCTACTAAGATAACAGCTATTACAGATAAGAATGGTTGGATTACGAGCTATAAGGATGCTGATGGAAATGTTATAGATCTTACAACAGGACTTACACCTGGTGATTATAAGATTACAGTAGTTAAGGTTCCTGAAGGTTACAAGGTAACTACAGGAAAGACTGAGACAGTTACAGTTGTTAAGGGTGATGTTGTAACACATGAGGCGTTAATCGCAACAGGTGATTCAGCAGCAACTCCTACTAAGACAACAACTCCAGCAACAACTACTACAGCAGCTAAGTCAGTAGATACAGGTGATCACATGAATGTTATCCCATTCATTGTCCTGATGATAGTATCACTCATTTCTTCAATCGTGGTTATTATCCGCAAGAGAAGACTTAGATATGAGTACTAAAATGTAGTGATCAAGAGATTATAGAATAGGCCCCTACCCAAATTGATGGGTAGGGGTTTTTTATATAATAATACTATATTAATAAAATAATATTTATATTGACACTATACAATTATTGATATATACTAATAATATATAAAATATATTGAGAGGTGTAATATGGATATGATATACGATAATATATTTAAAACGATGGTGACTCGTAATCCTCATTTATTAATACCTTTGGTTAATGATATTTTTGATGAACATTATTCTTATGATGAGAAGGTGGTGCTTCTATCAGATGAACATCAAACGTTACAAAATGATTATGAGGGTGACGAGAGAATTACAGACTCATATATTTCTATTAATGGAGCAAATTATCATTTGGAATGTCAGAGTAATCCCGATGGGACAATTGTATTTAGAATGATAGAGTATGACTTCCACATAGCTCTTGATCAGGCGGTTAGAACTGCGAGGGCATGTCTTAAATTTCCTAGAGCTGCTGTCTTGTATTTACGTCATAATTCAAAAACTAAGGATAAGCTTAGTATTGATGTAGAATTTCCAAATGATCAAAAGGTTCTGTACGAGATAAAAATAGTGAAGGCGAAGGATATACCCAAGGATGAAATCATCCAAAAGAAATTGTATTTCTTAGTGCCTTACTATATAATGAGAGTTGAAGATGAACCACTTCAGAAGGTTTTGGATGATTATATTGATCTTTTAACTGCGATGTCACATGATAGAGACGCAGGTGTATTTACAGAATATGATATGGCGAGTGTTAGAATTGGCATTAATAGACTTATCAATCAAGTGTATTCCGATGATTCTATAAGGAGAGGAGTTGAAAATCTTATGGGTGGAAAAGTATTATATTCAGAAATAGATAGAATCTATGATGAAGGAATAGAAAAAGGAATAGAACAAGGGAGAGAACAAGGGATAGAACAAGGGATAGAACAGACTGTTTTGGTTTCTATAAAGAATTTGATGAATAGCCTTAAGATATCTGCTGATGATGCTATGAACTATCTTGGAATTGCTGAAGATGATCGGGATAAGTACTTAAAAAAATTGGCTGAGTGATATAGGTGGATTAAATGGGTAATCTAGATAAGAAAAAAAGCAAAAATGATGAAATGTCATATACGTCAGATGATAACTATAAATTTGGTGAGATACTGAAGAAACTCCGTCAGGAAAATGGTCTATCTCAGGTAGAGGTCGCTGACAGAATGAACGTTACGCCTGGATATATAAGTAACGTTGAGAAGGGACGTACTGCTATGTCTCTTAGGATGCTGGTTTACTTTGCCAGGATGTTCGATTGCTCTCTGGATTCTATTGTTGGAATGATGGATGCGACATATGAACAGGAATCAATTGATCGTGAGATAATGAGAGAAATCAGTAAGCTGGATAGTGTTAGTAAAAAGAAATTACTTAAGACTCTCAAGATATGGAACGATTGATTCTGACAACAGCTTCTTCTATTCGATTTAGTGGGATAGAGGAATAATTGAACATAAATGAATGTGTAGAGATTGCGGTGATATTTATACCGGATTCTCTACATTTTTTTATAAAGGAATCATCTGACATTTTCATATTCAGTTTTAAGATAAAATGAAGTCCGGCCTGCTCCTCACTGATTTCAGATATTGTGGCTATAGAACTGTTTCTGATAACGCGAAGTAACAGGTCCCTTTTCTTACGAGATGCAGTTCTCATTCTATTTATGTGTTTTTCATAGTATCCCTCTGATATAAATCTTGCTAATGTCAGTTGTTCAAAGGTAGATACAGGGCAGGAGTAGAAAGATAGCTTCTTTCTATATTCATCCATTAGATGATCAGGAAGAACCATGTAGCTGATACGGATGGTGGAAGCCAGACTCTTGGTAAAGGTATTCATATATATAACTCTCTCGTTATTATCTATACTGAAGAGTGAAGGGATAGGAAGTCCAGTGAAACGAAATTCACTGTCGTAGTCGTCCTCAATTATATATTTAGAATTATGTAAACCACCTTGCGCTTCAGTGCTGTCATTTTTCATAGCCCAATTTAGCAGCTCATATCTTCTCTTAATAGGCATAGTGATTCCTGTAGGGAAATGATGAGAAGGAGTTGAATGAATTATGTCAACCGACTTATTGCTGAGTTCATCGATTATTACTCCTTGCTCATCTACAGGTATTCTTACATTTCTTACATTATTCGCATCGAAAATAAGAGAAACCTTCTCATATCCTGGATCCTCGCAGGCATATATTAGGTCATATCCAAGTAATTGAATCAGAATAGATATTATAGTTTCTGTTCCAGCTCCGATGATTATGTTATCAGGGTTGACGGAAATTCCTCTGAATCCATGTAAATAGTTTGCGATAGCAGCACGAAGTTCGAGTAGTCCATTTGATGGAGAGTTTGTCATTAGAAGTTCTTGCTCTTCAGAGAGAATCTTCCTGTTTAGCTTGGCCCAGTTTGAGAATGGAAAGCTGGTAGTCTCATTTGCATTTGAGGTGAAATCGGCGAACCACTGAGGTTTCTGTCTTTGGGTTGGGCTTAAGGTTGTGACCTTATTGCTAGGATTTCTTGAAACTCCAGATCCATCCTGTATACCACTAGTACGAAGTATATCGCTGACATAGAAACCTTTTCTTGGAAGAGAATAGATATATCCCTCAGCTAATAACTGGTTGTATGAGTTTTCTACTGTAATAACACTTATCGAAAGATTTTTGGCTAGACTTCTCTTAGAGGGAAGACTTGAATCTGCTGGTAGCTCGCCAGACATGATATCATTTTTAATCTTCTGGTAGAGCTGCTCATATAGAGGAATGGATTTATTATCTGAAAAAGAATATGAAAGCATTGTGGTTCTCCTTATTAATGAGGTTGTACCGAACATAACTGACCTTATGAAAGATATCATAAACAAAGATATTAAAAAGGTCAACCGTAAAAGAGGCCACAGGAACCGTCCCTACCGGTATCATTTCTTCTTGCAAGATTTTTTTTGCTATGTGATAATAATTAAGTCGTAATTATTGTTTGTTTATAAAGGTGAAATGATATGGGAAAACTAATTTGTGACAATATATCTGAGATAATAAATGATATAGTATCTGACTATGAGAAGGGACGTCCGATTGATAAGCAGGATGTCTTCGGTCAGCCTAATCGCGATATGGTTAAGGAAATAATCTATAAGCTGAATCACATAGTCTATGCTGGCTATTATGTAGATAGAACTTATAGGATCTACAACATAAGCACAACGATTGCGTCTCTGACAGAGGATGTGGCTTACAACCTCAATAAGCAGATAGCACTTGCACTTCATTTTGATAAGAGGCTCGAGGGTAAGTCTGAGGAGGAGATTAGAGCAGTTGCTGAAGACTACACAGTTCAGTTTATGAAGAAGCTTCCAGAGGTTAGAGAGTATCTGGACACAGATATAGAGGCACTCTTTGTGGGTGACCCTGCTGCAGAGTCAAAAGATGCTATCATTATTGCCTATCCTGGACTCTTTGCTATTTCCGTTCAGCGTTATGCTCACGTGCTTTATCAGCTCGGAATTCCTATGCTTCCACGTGTGATGACTGAAATCGCACACAGCAAGACAGGAATCGATATCAACCCTGGTGCAACGATAGGAAAGTACTTCTTCATCGATCATGGTACTGGCGTGGTTGTAGGTGAAACTACTGTTATAGGTGAAAATGTTAAGATATATCAGGGCGTTACTCTAGGTGCCCTTTCAACAAGAGGTGGCCGTGGTCTTATAGATAAGAAACGTCACCCAACTATTGAAGATAATGTGACTATTTATTCTGGGGCTTCTATCCTAGGTGGTGATACCGTTATCGGCGAAGGTTCGGTTATAGGCGGTAATGTATTCCTTACTAGATCTATTCCACCACACACCAAGGTTCATGTTGCTAACCAGGAACTTAAGTTTGATGGAGAGGCATTTACAAAGTCTGACAGTGACGAGAATTGGTTCTATGTAATCTAAAAAAGGAGTAATCTATTTTGGGTGAGCAATTATATACAATTCCAGTTAATGATGCATTTGACGCCGACTGCGAATGTCCGCTATGTCTGATGGCAAAGGAGCTTGAGCAAAATGCTATCGAGTTCACTATGGGTCCTAGCTACATGGAGGACGACAACCGTGAAGTGACGGACAAGCTTGGTTTCTGTCCAAAGCATATCAAAATGATGTATGCAGATAAGAACAAGCTTGGCGTAGCGCTTATGCTAAATACTCATATGAATAAAACTATTCGTGAGATGAAGGCGCTTGCTGAAAAGGACAGTCCTCAGGCGGCAGGCGTTCTGGCTAGAAAAACAGGCGGCCTTTTCTCAAAGGGTGGAGAAAAATCTCCAGTAGTTAAATATATAGATGAGCTTGAGTCTAACTGTTTTGTGTGTCAGAGAATTGAGCCAGTCTTCGATAGATATGTTCACACCATATTCCATATGTGGAAGAAGGATAGTGAGTTTAAGGGAAAGCTTGAGAAATGCAAAGGCTTCTGTACATATCATTATGGAGTTCTTTATGAAAAAGGCGCCCAGAATCTGAACCAGGCTCAATATGAAGAATTCATCAAGGTTTTGAACCAGGTTTACTTCGACAACATGGAAAGAGTTAATGGAGACGTTTCCTGGTTTATAGATAAGCACGACTACCGCAATAAGGAAGCTGACTGGAAGAACTCTAAGGATTCCATCCAGCGCGCAATCATTAAGACAGAACATACTATTTTAGATGAGTAAAAATAATTAAACTTAGAATAAGCTAATCCTATCTGAGATAAGTAAGAGAATAAAATGGACAATCACGATAGAAGAAACAAAATACTAGATATCATACAAAGCAGCGACTTGCCTGTTAGTGCCTCCAGTCTATCGAAGGATATGGGTGTGAGTAGACAGATAATAGTTGGCGACGTTGCCTTGCTTCGTGCAGAAGGAAATGACATCCTTTCCACACCAAGAGGCTATGTAGCTGCACCGAAAGAAACTAACGTTACTAGGAGAATAGCAGTTAATCACAGCGCGGAGGATACTCAGGCTGAGCTCTATACTCTGGTGGACGAAGGCTGTACAGTCGAAGACGTAATAGTAGAGCATCCTATATATGGACAGCTGATCGGCGGACTCAGAATATCGAGCAGATATGATGTGGACGAGTTCATCAGGAAGTCCAAGGAGGAAAATGCTACTCCACTTTCTGCACTTACCGAAGGAATACATTTACATACTATAAGTGCTAAAACAGAAGAGCAGATAGATAGGGCAATTGACAAATTGAAGAAAATGGGTATTCTTCTTTGATTAATATTGGTTGTTTTTAACATTGACATTTAGATGACGTGATACTATAATGTGTCACGTCATTTGTGTTTTGACAGGTGTCAAGACACCTATGGAACCTATTAGTTTGCTATGGTTTCAAACATAGCTCAATATATAAGGGGAAAAAGAATGAAAGACGAAAAAATAACAGAAGAAACAAAGGTTGAAGAAAAAGAAGCTGAAGTAAAAGAGACTGAAAAGAAAGAGCCTGCTAAGAAGGAAAAAGGTCTCAAGGCCTTCCTTAAGAGAAAGGATATCGAGATATCTCTTAAGCGTTACGGAATCGACGCACTTGGCGCTATGGCACAGGGACTTTTCTGTTCACTCCTTATAGGTACTATCATCAATACCATAGGAACTCAGTTCAATATTGGATTCCTGACAAAGACAGTAGCAACTGTAAATGGTATAGATTACACAGTAGGTGGCCTGGCTATGGCTATGAGTGGAGCTGCTATGGCAGTGGCAATAGCACATGCGCTTAAATGTCCACCGTTAGTTCTTTTCTCGATGATAACAGTAGGATTTGCCGCAAATGCCCTTGGTGGTGCGGGTGGACCTCTTGCAGTTCTCTTTATCGCCATTATAGCTTCAGAGTTTGGTAAAGCTGTTTCAAAAGAAACTAAGATAGATATACTTGTTACACCACTTGTAACCATCGGAATAGGTATCTTCCTATCATGGCTGATTGCTCCATATATTGGTCTTGCGGCTATGAAGGTCGGAAAAGTGATCATGTGGGCAACAGAGCAGCAGCCATTCCTTATGGGAATACTTGTTTCTGTTGTTGTAGGTATCGCTCTTACTCTTCCTATTTCATCAGCAGCTATCTGTGCAGCGCTTACGCTTACAGGTCTTGCAGGTGGAGCTGCTGTGGCAGGATGTTCAGCACAGATGGTTGGATTTGCTGTAACTTCATTTAAAGAAAACAAATGGGGCGGTCTTGTATCACAGGGTATCGGAACTTCAATGCTTCAGATGGGAAATATAGTTAGAAATCCTAGAATATGGCTGGCACCAACACTGGCATCAGCTATTACAGGTCCAATAGCAACCTGTGTATTCCATATGGAAATGAACGGTGCACCAATATCATCAGGTATGGGTACTTGTGGATTCGTTGGACAGATCGGTGTTTATACAGGATGGGTAAATGATGTGGCAGCCGGAGCTAAATCAGGAATTACTTGGTTCGATTGGTTAGGACTTATCCTTATCTCTATCGTACTTCCAGCTGTACTTTCACTTATCTTCGATAAGATCTTCCGTAAGCTCGGATGGGTTAAAGATGGAGATATGAAGCTTGCATAGTTTTTAGTCTATTAATAATATCAAATATAAGGTCACCTCTGATGGGCAAATCAGGGGTGATTTCTTTATTAAAAAAAATTGTTTTAGAATCAGAATAGTGGTATCATAGACATGTATTTTTTTCAAAAATCAAAGTTCAATAAATATAAAAAAAGAAATAGAAAGGGAAGGTAATAGAGTAGTTTCAAATGAATAAGATAGGATTTGATAATGACAAATATCTCGATATGCAGTCGAAGCATATCAAGGAAAGAATAAGCGAGTTTGGCGGTAAGCTGTATCTTGAGTTTGGTGGTAAGCTTTTCGATGATTATCATGCATCAAGAGTTCTTCCAGGTTTCAAGCCTGATTCCAAGATTACTATGCTTAAGCAGCTCAAGGATCAGACTGAGATAGTAATAGCTATTAAGGCTGGTGATATTGAGAAGAACAAGGTACGTGGAGATATCGGTATCACTTATGATATGGACGTACTTAGACTGATAGATGCATTTACAAACAATGGTCTCTTCGTAGGTTCTGTAGTTCTTACTCAGTTCAAGGAACAGCCATCAGCTGTTGCTTATGAGAAGAAGCTGAAGGCGCTAGGACTTAAGGTTTATAGACATTATCCTATCGAGGGTTACCCTTCAGATATTCCAAAGATCGTTAGTGATGAAGGCTTCGGAAGAAATGATTATATCGAAACAACCAGACCACTGGTTGTAGTTACAGCTCCCGGACCTGGAAGCGGCAAGATGGCCACATGTCTCAGCCAGCTCTATCATGAGCAGAAGAGAGGTGTGAAAGCTGGATATGCCAAGTTCGAGACATTCCCTATCTGGAATCTTCCGCTCAACCATCCTGTTAACCTTGCATACGAGGCAGCAACAGCTGACCTTAATGATATAAATATGATTGACCCATTCCACCTTGAAGCTTATGGTAAGACAGTGGTTAACTACAACCGTGACGTTGAGGTCTTCCCGGTTCTAAATGCTATGTTCGAGAAGATCTCCGGTGAGTGTCCATACAAGTCACCTACAGACATGGGTGTAAATATGGCTGGTTACTGCATAGTTGATGATGAGGTAACTCGTCAGGCATCTAACCAGGAAATTATTCGTAGATATTATCAGGCTATGTGTGATAAGAGAAAGGGTGATGCAGGTGATGCAGCTATCCAGAAGATAGAGCTTCTTATGAAGAAGGCTGGCATTTCAGTATCAGATAGACCGGTTGTAGCGGCTGCAAATATCAGAGCAGAGGAAACGGGTAATCCAGCAGCAGCTATGGAAATGCCGGACGGAAGCATCATTACAGGTAAGACATCATCACTCCTTGGAGCTTCATCAGCCCTTATCCTAAATGCTCTTAAAGTTCTTGCTGGAATAGATGATTCTGCAAAGCTCATATCGCCACAGAATATAGAGCCTATTATGGAGCTTAAGGTTAATTACCTGGGTAACCACAACCCACTGCTTCATATTGATGAGATACTTATTGCCCTCTCCATTGAGGCTAACACAAATCCAGAGGCAAAGGCAG
>CAMKQB010000043.1 GCA_946414825.1 uncultured Lachnospiraceae bacterium | reverse complement strand
TAAGGCAAGGAAGAAGTAAGAGGTTAAGAGTATATGTATTATTCCATGATAGGACTGATAGCGATATTTGTACTAATTATCGTTAATCAGGATATTCTGTTTAATCCTAAAGAGGTGTATCACAAACCTGTATGGATAGTGTACAGGAGGTTTTTGTTTGCGGTCCTAATCTATCACGTGACAGATGTCCTATGGGGTATTCTTGAGAGTAAGAAGCTAGATCAACTTCTTTTTGCTGATACAACTGTTTATTTTATTGCTATGTCGGTGGGAATCTTTTTATGGGCACAGTTTACTGTTAAATATCTGGGCGAGGAAAACCCTGTTGGACATTTTATAGTTTTTACTAGCCGTTTAATAGCTATTTCAATTGCTGTACTTGTTATTGCGAATATTTTTTATCCAATACTTTTTGAGGTAGATGCAAATTGTGTTTATAAGGCACTTCCTGTAAGATATGGAGTTATTTCCGCTCAGATTCTTATGTTTGTTCTTATTTCTCTTTATGCTGTATCTGCTATGTTCAGACTGCAGAAAGAAGAGGCTAAGTCTACAAAGTATCAAATACTTGCCTTTTTTGGAATGATTATGGCTATACTTCTTTTCCTTCAGCTTATATTCCCACTTCTTCCTGTTTATTCTATAGGATATATGCTGGGAACCTGTATGCTTCATACATTTGTGGCGGCAGATGAGAAGGAAGAGCATCGACGGGAACTTGAGGAAACAGAAAAAATAACAGAGCTTAAGGATACAATTGTATCTCTTCTAAACAATATGCCAGGAATGGCATTTACAAAGGATGCTAAGACAGGAGTTTATCTGGCTTGTAATAATCAGTTTGTTGGATATGCTCATAAAATGAATTCGAATGAAGTTATAGGGCTTACGGATTTTCAAATCTTTGATTCTGAGACAGCGGCACATTTTGTGGAAACTGATAAGCTGGCGCTGACTCTCTCTAAACCATGTGTTTATTATGAGGATGTTCCAGATGCGGCAGGAAATCAGAGACAGCTTCAGACAACTAAGTTAAAGTATAAGGACACATCTGGGAGACTATGCGTATTGGGAATGTGCCAGGATATTACAGATATGGTAAGTATCCAGCATGAGCATGCCATGACACAGGAGGCTTATGAACAGGCAGTTAGTACGGGTCTAATGTATTCCAATATTGCTCAGACTTTGGCTCGCGATTATGTAGATTTGTATTATATAAATAAAGATACGGAGGAGTATATAGAGTATCAGAATGGTGAGGGAAATGCTCCGCTTGCCGAAATTCGACGTGGATGGCATTTCTTCAGTGATTGTAAGAAGGAGCTGGCAGAGAAGGTTTATCCGGAGGATAGAGAGAACTTCCTTCAGGCAATGAATCGTAAAACTCTGATGAGGGCACTTGAGAGGAAAGACACATTTGTTATGACGTATCGCCAGATTGGAGAACATGGTCCGGTCTATGTAAATATGAAGATCTCAACCATGGATGATAAGAGCTACCTCATCATGGGTATTACAGATGTGGATGCGGAGATGCGTGAAACAATGGCCAGGAACGAGGCTCTATCAAGAGCGCTTCAGTCGGCTGAGCAGGCAAATATGGCCAAGACAACATTTCTCTCTGGTATGAGTCATGAAATTAGAACACCACTGAACTCTATCATCGGTCTAGAGAGGCTTGCATCGAATAAGAAAAATCTGGATGAGGAAACACGTGGATATATGGAGAAAATAAGCTCCAGTGCTGGTCATCTATTATCTCTGATTAATGATATTCTCGATATGAGTCGTATCGAATCAGGAAAGATTGTTCTAAATAAGGAAGAATTCTCTTTTAAATCAATGCTTGAGCAGATAAGCACAATGATTGGTGCGCAGTGCAGTGAAAATGGACTTAACTATGAATGTAATGTAGTTGGCAAGCTGGACAATTCTTATATCGGTGATGAGACGAAGCTTAAGGAAGTCCTTCTCAACATTTTGTCGAACTCTATTAAGTTCACGGACGCTCCTGGTAAAGTAAAGCTTAAGGTTGAAAAGGTGGCGGAATTCGAGAACTATTCCACTATACGATTTAGTATTAAGGATGATGGTATAGGGATGGATAAGGATTTTATTCCTGTGCTTTTTGATGAGTATTCTCAGGAGAATTCAAAACGTAAGACAAAGTATGGTAGTACAGGCCTGGGAATGGCTATTACAAAGAGAATAGTGGAATTGATGGGGGGTTCTATCAGTGTCGATTCTGAAAAGGGTGTAGGAACTGAGTTTGTAGTTACTGTAGTTCTTCAGAATACTGAGCAACAGGATGATAGTTTAGATAGGAAGCTTGATCTTAATATACTTAATATTCTTGTGGTAGATGATGATCCTATAGAGGGAGAACATGCCAAGCTTATCTTAGGTGAGGTTGGAATTCGAGCAGAATCCTGTACTAGTGGACAGGAGGCTCTTCGTAAGATAGAGGTTCAGCATGCAAAGCATAAACCATACAATCTTATCTTAATGGATTGGAATATGCCGGGAATGAGTGGCCTCGAAACGTCTGCGGAAATAATGAAGCTATATAAAAATGAAAGTACAGTTGTTGCGCTGACCGCCTATAATTGGGATGATATTAGTGAAGAGGCCCAGAGTGTTGGTGTTGAAAATCACATTACCAAGCCACTCTTTACTGCTAATATTATAGAAAGCTTTGAACAAATAGCGCGAAGAAGCAAGATGCCAATATTTAAGGAAAAGAAAAAGGCTAAGCTGGCAGGTAGACGAATTCTTCTGGCGGAGGATGTTGATGTAAATGCTGAGCTTTTAGAGGATTCTCTTGAGGTGGAGAATATAAAGGTTGATCGTGCTGAGAATGGAAAGGTTGCTCTGGAAATGTTCGAAAAGAGTACTTCCGGAATCTATGCAGCTATACTTATGGATGTTCGTATGCCTGTTATGGATGGACTAGAAGCGACGGCTGCTATACGTGCACTTGATAGAGAGGATGCTAAGAAGATTCCGATAATTGCGCTTACTGCTAATGCCTTTGATGAGGACGTTCAGCTATCTACTCAGGCTGGAATGAATGCTCATCTCAGTAAACCAATTGAAGCAGACAATCTGATCAGAGTGCTGGGAGAACTTATCTACGAAGCGGAACACTAAAAAATATAGAAGGACCTAACAAGTAATGGTAGTATCAAATTCAATTAAATACGATAAGAAAACGCAAAAACGCTGGCGGATATGTCTGATTGTATCAGGTGTGATTATATTTATATATATTCTCCTTTTGCTAGTTGATGCATATTTATTTGCATCTAAGGGGAAAAATCCGTTTCCAGATAATCCTCTATTGATGATTTTTA
Organism: uncultured Lachnospiraceae bacterium; assembly: GCA_946414825.1. Lineage (GTDB taxonomy): Bacteria > Bacillota > Clostridia > Lachnospirales > Lachnospiraceae > Eubacterium_Q. Next base: position 19,718 of record CAMKQB010000043.1, on the reverse strand, counting down.
TCTCATTATTTTTTTCTGTTTCTAATTTGGCTTTTCCGATTTTTGTTATAAGTTTACTACTATCTATAGATTCTAGCGTTTATCTTAGGCGACTAGGAAAGAATCATTTTGAAGTGCCTGAAGATAAGAGAGTATATAACAAAGACTTGGCGCAAGTTCCTAGAACTGAGAAGGTTGAAAATGTATATTCAAACGATAGCATAATAGCTGGGCTTCTCTTTCTTGTCGGATATATAGCCTTTGTGGCAATAGATATATATTATGTGGTTAAATGGACTAGACTTGGAGAGAACGATTCAATAGCGCTATTTATATTTATGATGCTGGCTCATCTCTTTTTTATTATCTTTGCGGTGATTATATATAGACAAAAGGATAATGAGAAATATATCGATGAGACGGATGTCAGGGAATACGGCGATTTTAGAAAAAAGAGATTCTCGTTAATGAGTGCTATAGTTGTTCTTGTTATCACTTCTGCCATTTCTACATTTGGTGTAAGCATGGCTTTCACGATGACAAAGTATATATATAAATCAAGAAATGGTCATTATGATAAAACCGTCGATGATTTTAAAGCGGGAGCTACAATGACAGTTGCTTCTAACGACCTTGTAGGGGGAAGATGGAGTGATAGAATTACAAATACTGATAAGGGTGAAAATCTATCTCCTGAGCTCAGTTTTGATATGGTTGAAGGGGCAGAGTATTATTACATTTACATGGTTGATGAAACGGCCAATAATTGGGTGCACTGGGTGGCAACGGATGTGAGAGAAGTGGAGTTGGATACGGGAGCGAATGCTACGACGTATAAAGGAAGCTCTGATTTTAAATATGTAGGTCCATATCCTCCACAGGGTTCAGGTGATCATGTATATACTATCTATATATATGCTATGAAGGGTAAACCTGGACGTGATAGGGAGATGGAATTAGATGAACCGTCGCTGTCAGGCGACTATATGTATTATGATTATCTGTCTATATCTAAGATGGGTGATCCGAATGAATATGGAAATGTTATAGCTTACGGATATATATCCGGAACATACAGTAGATAAAAGGAGGTTCAATATGCCATTTATTGATTCAAAAATAACTGTAAAGGTTAGTGACGAGACAAAGGAAGTGCTTAAAGCAAAGATAGGGAAGGCTGTATCCATTATCGGAAAACCGGAGAGTTTTCTAATGGTTGGTTTCGAGGATGAGTATACTCTCTACTTTGCAGGTAATAAGCTGGAGAAGGGTGTTTATGTATCTGTTGATGTATTCGGTTCTATAAACAGTTCTCAGGCGGATCAGATGACGGCAGAGATTTGCAAGATATACGAAGAGGAACTGGGTATACCGGGCAATAACATCTATGTTGAGTACCGTGGTACTGCAGACTGGGGCTGGAACGGTAGAAATTTCTAGGGGAAATCTAATAAATGAGTTACATAGGAGAATTTATAAAGAATAATATCTTATGCATATTCTTTGTCGGATTGGGACTTCTTGCCTGGTTTGTCACAATTGGTGCGAGGATAGAGAGTAAGAAATCCGGTCGCTATGTATCCGGTGTTCCTGGTGTTGGCGGAATTCTGATTATCATAGGATTCCTGTTTTCACCTGTTAAGTGGCTTGCACTGATTGGACTGCTCGATTTTGATATGTGGTATTTTTTTGTGAAGGTAGTACCGGATATAATTCGGGCTGAAAGAGATGAAAGAAATTATATACCACCGGAAGAATTTGATGATGGTAAGGTTATAGAATACAGTCAGTTTAATAAGGAGTTTGAAGAGATTATTATAGAAAGAGAGGCTCCATATGCACATTCGCTTCATTCGATTTGTAGATATATAATCATCCGGAAGGAGGGTAAGTACGTTTTACTAAAAAACGAACATAATATTAAAGTTATCGAAAGGATAGAGTGTGATACATTGGAAGAGTGTGAGAAACACGCTTCTAAAAAAGTGAAATGGAATAGTAAATAAAAAAACGATATATGTACGAAAGAACGTCTAATTATGATTGGGAGTTATACTTATGAAAGAGATAGTACTCGGGAAAACAGGGATAAGAGTTCCTCAAAATGCCTTCGGTGCCCTTCCTATTCAAAGGGTAGATATGAATATGGCTGTAAAGCTTCTTCGCGCGGCCTATGATGGAGGAATGAGGTTCTTTGATACGGCGCGAGCTTATTCAGATAGCGAGGAGAAGATGGGAGAGGCCTTCGGAACTATTGAAGGAATGCGTGAGAAGATATACATCTCTTCAAAGACTCAGGCAAAAACTCCCGAGAAATTCTGGGAGGATCTGGAAACAACTCTTAAGAATCTGAAAACAGATTATCTGGATATATACCAGTTCCACTGTGTTCAGCAGTGCTACAAGCCTGGCGATGGAACAGGAATGTATGAGGCCATGGTTGAGGCAAAAAAGCAGGGGAAGATAAGACATATAGGAATCACTGCTCACCTTATTGGAGTGGCTGAAGAGATTGTTGAAAGTGGTCTCTATGAAACGCTGCAGTTCCCATTCTCTTATCTGGCTACAGAAAGAGATATAGCACTTGTCAAGGCCACAGAGGCGGCTGGTATGGGTTACCTTGCTATGAAGGGCTTATCTGGCGGACTGCTTACAGACAGTACGGCTTGTATGGCATTTATGAGCCAGTATAATGTACTGCCGCTCTGGGGGATTCAGAGAGAAGAGGAGCTTGCACAGTGGCTTAGTTTCTTTGATACTGAAGTAGAAATGACAGAGGAGATAGCTGCCTTTATAGAAGAAGATAGAAAGAACCTGATGGGAGATTTCTGTCGTGGTTGTGGTTACTGTATGCCATGTACAGTGGGAATTCAGATAAATAACTGCGCGAGAATGTCCCAGCTCATCAGACGCTCTCCTTCGCAGAACTTCCTTTCAGAAGAATGGCAGGGTCTTATGATGAAGATTGAAGAATGTGTGGACTGTGGCCTTTGCAAGACCAAATGTCCATACGAGCTGGATACACCAAATCTTCTGAGAAAGAATCTTGCGGATTACAAGGATATCCTAGCTGGAAAGGTTCAGATTTAAGTATTTTGAAAAAGGGGATGGCAATGAAAAAGGTAAGTGACATTATAGGAAAATACATGGCGTGGATAGTTCTGGTTATAGCGGCGTTAGCTCTATTTCTACCTAAGTCATGTCTATGGATTCAGACTACATGGATCAATTATCTGTTAATGATAGTTATGTTCGGTATGGGACTTACGATGAAACTCTCGGACTTCGCGGTTGTCTTTAAGAGACCGAGAGATGTAATAGTCGGCTGCCTAGCTCAGTTTATTGTAATGCCGTTACTTGCTTTTTTGTTGGGTAAGATATTCGGGCTCAGTAATGAGCTTCTGGTCGGTGTGGTTCTGGTCGGAACCTGTCCGGGTGGTACATCAAGTAATGTAGTTACATTTCTATCTAAGGGTGATACTGCTATGTCCGTTGGAATGACCAGCATCAATACTTTGCTGGCTCCGCTTCTTACTCCTGTGCTCACATATATGTATCTTAGAACATCGGTAAGTGTAGATGTTAAATCGATGTTCATTTCTATTATTCAGGTCGTAATTATTCCTATAGGCCTCGGTCTTCTGATAAATAAAATCTTTGGAAAATATACAGAGAAAATAGTGGATATACTTCCTACGGTTTCTGTAGCGGCAATATGCCTCATCGTAGCAGCAGTAGTTTCTCATAATAGTGAGAAGATACTGACTACAGGTCTTATTATTTTTATGATTGTAATTCTTCATAATCTTCTTGGATATCTATGTGGCTTCCTTATTGGACTCCTCTTTAAAATGGATCTCGGAAGGAAGAAGGCGGTTGCTATAGAGATAGGTATGCAGAATTCGGGGCTTGCAACAACACTCGCGGGTACAGCATTTCCAGATATGACAATGGCTACTGTTCCGGGGGCAATATTTTCTGTGTGGCACAATATATCGGGTGCGATACTCGCTGGAATCTTCAATCGCTTGAAGGATTCGGAGGCGGACGGCACATCTGAGAGTGAAAAGGATGAAGATTAATTAATGATCTTAGTTTATTATCTGATAATTATAAATCTTCTCGCCTTCGTTATGTATGGAGTAGATAAGAAGAAGGCGGAGAATACATAAAAGGGGTTAATATGCTAGATATTCTTATAGTGGAAGATAATAAGGAAATAGGTGGTCTGCTGGAAACCTTTCTCAGGAAAGAGAATTATGTTGTTTCAGTTGCAGATACCGGAGAAAAGGCTATGAATCTTTTTGAAATGTACGGTGCCAAGCTGGTCATCCTGGATCTGATGCTGCCCGGTATAGACGGCTTCGCAGTATGTTCTAAGATTCGTGAGACTTCAAATGCACATATCCTGATTGCTAGTGCGAAGACAGAAAAGGAAGATAAGCTTAAAGGGCTTAATCTAGGAGCGGACGACTACATTGAGAAGCCTTACGATATAGACATCCTTATTGCAAAGATAAATGGAATCTTCAAACGTAAGTATGCTCAGGAGGTCATGATTGAAGGGAATCTGACGCTTAATACAGTGAAGGAAAGTCTTCAGGTGGACGGGAAGGATGTAGTAGTTACCTCCAAGGAATTTGAACTCCTGAAGCTGCTTATTGAGAATAAAGGGGTTACTCTTAAGAAGGAATATCTATTTAATAACATTTGGGGAAGTGACAGTGAGTCAGAGATACAGACTCTGACAGTTCATATCAAATGGCTTCGTGAGAAGATAGAAGAGGATCCGAAAAAACCTAAGCATATAATTACAGTTTGGGGTGTTGGATATAGATTTGAGTAGGATGATGTATGAATAGATTTAAGAAGAATTTAGTGATAATAATCATAATTGAATTACTCTTCATCCTCGTGGCAGATGTGGTTTATTTTAGAATGTTTAAGGAACCGACTGCTTTCTATAAAGTGGAGGCAGAGCGACTGGTGCGGGCAATGTCCGGGGACGTGTGCATGCAGCAAAGTCCTGGTGAGATAAATTTATCAGAATATAAGTCACTAATCAGAGTAAGTGTTTTTGATCCAAATGAAATCTGTAATAATGATTATCTGGTTAAGGAAGTAGATGGGACTTTGTATAGAATAGAATACGAAGTCAAAAGAGATAATAGGCCATTTATAATGATGAATGTGGGGCTAGCGATATTCTTTCTGATAACTGTTGGTGTGCTGGCATACATTGGGAGAACAGTTATTCGTCCATTTAACAAGATGTCTGATATGACGGTGAGTCTTGCTAAGGGTAATCTATCTACCCCTGTAAAGGAAGAGAAGAGCCGATTCTTTGGCAAGTTCCTATGGGGAGTTGATATGCTTCGCGAGAATCTGGAAAGTTCAAAGACGAAGAATCTGGAGTATCAGAAGGAGAAGAAGACGATGCTTCTATCTCTTTCCCATGATATCAAGACACCACTTTCAGCTATACAGCTTTATACCAAGGCAATGCAGGAAGGGATCTATGAGACGGAGGAAAAGAGGCAGGAAGCGCTGAGTGGAATTCTCTCTAAGACTGAAGAAATCAAATCCTATGTGGATGAGATACATAGAGTGTCCCGAGAAGAGTTTATGGAATTTGATGTGAATCCGAGCGAAGTATATATGTCTGAGGTCATGAATAATATCGAAGTATATTATAATGATAAGCTCAGTGTTCTGCATACCAAGTTTATAATGGATGAATATGAAGACTGTATACTTTCGGCGGATAAAGATAGACTTATTGAAGTTATTCAAAACCTGATGGAAAATGCCATCAAGTATGGTGATGGTAAAGAAATCCAGATAAGCTTCAGCGAGGAAGAAGATTGTAAGCTAATAACGGTTTCAAACTCCGGCTGTAGCTTAGATGAGAAGGAACTGGCGAATCTCTTTGATTCCTTTTATAGAGGATCGAATACAGACGGCATCCAAGGAAATGGACTTGGGCTATATATAGTAAATCAGCTGATGAAGAGAATGGACGGAGATGCATTTGCAGAGATAGAAGAAGATAGATTTAAGATTACAGTGGTTGTTAGGAAGGCGTGAGTATATGGGGTCGGTTCTTATTTACTCGTTTTCAAGATGAAAATGAGTAAATAAGAACCGACCCCATATACTCACTTTTTTATCGTTTAATGATTATTTAATAATTGACTTGTTATTATTCAGCCATAAGATGAAAAATAACAAGAAAGGGAAAAAAGGAAATGTTTTTCAAGATATTAAAAAAAGATCTAAAGAGAAATAAGACGATGAATGTCATCCTCTTCCTCTTTATCATACTGGCGTCAATCTTTGTAGCCAGCGGTCTTAATAATCTGGTGTCGGTATTAAATGGTACAGATTATTATATGGATAAGGCGGGAGTCGGTGATTACAACCTGGTCATTGCTGGAAATGATAAGAAAGAAGTAGAGGATGCATTTAAGAATTCAGAAGCTATAACGAGCTATAAGATGGATAAGGTACTTTTCTTAGCTGATGGCGTTATAGACAGTAAGGGAAATATGATTGAAACAGATAACAATGCTATTGTTCAATCTTTTGATGACTCATCACTTAAAATGTTTGATACTTCAAATGAAGAGGTTAACAGTGTAAAAAAAGGACATATTTATATCACTAGAGACTATATGTCAAGATATGATATAGAGACAGGTGATGAGATAACTCTGAAGTTTAAAGATGTTGAACGAAAGCTTGTAGTAGATGGAAAGCTTAAAGATGCATTCCTTGGATCTACATTTATGGGTAATGACAGATTTTTAATAAATAAAGAAGATCTTGATTACATTTATGATAATGCAGATACTGAACATTGGGAAGGCTTTATAGTTTATGCCGATACAAATGATATAGCAAAGGCTAAGTCGGATACAGGTGAAATCGAAGGCATAATGTTCCAGGCCCCAAAGAGCACAATACTTTTGACATATGTTCTGGACCTGATAGTTGCCTTCGTAGTAATGATACTTAGTGTATGTCTCGTTATTGTTTCTTTCGTAATACTTAAGTTTTCCATTGGTTTTACGATTCAGGATGATTTCCGTGAGATCGGTGTAATGAAGGCTATAGGTATTAGAAATAGGAAGATAAGAAGTCTCTATATGACAAAATACACAGGAATTGCATTGGCAGGTTCGGTGATCGGATGCATTATAAGTTATCCATTTGCAGAAATGCTTATGAAGAGTGTAACTGAAAATATGGTGCTGGGTAATTCCTATGGTAAGCTACTAAACATTGTTGGAGCCATTCTGGTATTTGGAGTTATTATCGGACTTGCATATTTATCAACAGCAAGAATTAAGAAGGCTACTCCGGTTGATGCCATCAGAAATGGTGAAACAGGTGAGAGGTTTAAAAAGAAGAAAGGCTATCGGATAAGTAAGAGCCATGCAAAGAATACTCTTTACCTGGCATGGAACGACATAGTAAGCAGTCCAAAGAGGTTCCTGAATATAATCATTTCCTTTGGAATATGTTCACTCTTCCTGCTTGTTTTGGCCAATACAACGGCCACTATGGATAGCAATGCATTTATAGATACATTTGGTACAAGATCAGACCTCTATATTGAGGATATAGGAGAAAATGCACTCGACTATTCAAGCTTTACAGATGAAAAGATAATAGATATTGATACTTTCATGTATAGAGAAGATGGCAAGGAGCTGTATGGTAAATTCCTAAAAACTGTTGAGGATAAACTAAAGGAAGAAGGCATGCCGGCACAAGCTTTTACGGAATGCATATATCAATATAAAATTATTTATAATGGAGATAGCTATAATTACCGTATGCAGCAGACGGTGGGAAATGTCGACAGAAAAATGAAAACACTTGAAGGCGAGGCCCCAACTAATAAAAATGAGATAGCTATTGGTAAAGCAATGGCAGATAATCTCGGAATCAAAATTGGTGATACCCTTGAGATAGATTATGGTAGCTGTAAGGAAAAATGTACCGTAACCGGAATAGTTCAGTCTATGAACAATATGGGAGATCTCGCATTTCTTCATAAGGATGCTCCTACATCATTTGAATACTGTCAGGGCTGCATGAGTACAGCACAGGTCACATTTACAGATGAACCTTCAGAAGAAGAAGTTCAAAATAGAAAAGAAAAGCTGAAGGATATATTAAGGACAGACGAAATAAAAGACCAGAGAGAATTCTGCGTAGATACAATGAACGCTCTGGATACTTTCAAAAGTGTAGAAATGCTTCTTATGGCTATAACAATAGTTGTAATTATACTAGTTACTATCATGATGGAGAGATCCTTTATCGCAGATGAGAAGAAGCAGATCGCAATACTTAAAGCCGTAGGATTTAGAGACTCAGATGTAATCCACTGGCAGGTTATAAGATTCGGAATACTTGCCATAATCTCAGTTGTAATAGCCATGGCACTTTCCATTCCAGCAACGAACCTTGCTATAAGCCCGGTATTCGGAATGATGGGAGCTAAGAAGGTTGATTTCGTATATAACTTTATGAGTTTAATACAGTATCCATTGGTTATAGTAGCGGTGACAGTAGCGATTGCCTGGATCACAGCTCTCTACAGCAAGACAGTAGAAGCCAGAGACACAGCAAGTATTGAGTAGGAATGAAAAATCCATCAGGATTTTTCATTCCGTACAGCCCAACATCGAAGATGTTGTCCTGCGAAGCAGGATTGCTGCGTGGGCTCCGAACGAGCGCAGCAAGGCAGGAATGTAGAAAGATTAGATTAAAAAAGGAGAACGAATATGCCAACAGTATTAGAAGTAAAGGATTTATGCAAAACATATATAACAGATAAGAGACAGAATAACGTACTTAAGAACGTAAGCTTTAAGGTAGAGGAGGGAGAGATGGTTGCAATCATGGGACCATCCGCATCTGGTAAGTCGACGCTTCTCTACAGTGTATCTGGAATGGATGCAGCTACAAGTGGAACAGTTCTTTTCAATAATAAGGACATCACAAAGATGAAGAAGAATGAGCTCTCAGATATGAGACTTGATGAGATGGGCTTCATCTTCCAGCAGATGTTTATGATGAAGAACCTCACAATTTTAGATAACATTTTACTTCCAGGACTTCAGAGTAAGAAGCTGAAGAGAACCCGTAGGGAAGTAACTGAGTTCGGTGAGGATCTGATGAGAAAGCTGGGAATCATTGAAGCGGCTGATAATGATATCAATGAGGTATCAGGAGGACAGCTCCAGCGTGCCTGCATCTGTCGAAGCCTGATAAATAAGCCAAGCGTTGTTTTCGCAGACGAGCCTACAGGAGCTCTTAACCGTGCTAACTCAAATGAAGTTATGGAGGAGCTTACTAAGATTAACAAAGAGGGAACTACAATCATGATGGTAACACATGACTCGAAGGTTGCCGCAAAGTGCTCTCGTGTACTTTATATCATCGATGGAAATATCGAAGGTGAGTATTATAACGATCCTGAGAAGAGCGATAAGGATAGAGAAAGGGCTCTCAACAATTGGCTGATGGACCTGGGCTGGTAAAATGAGCCTAAGGACAACTTTTGTGAACATTTAAGGACGCTTCTGATTTATTCAATTTCTTTAGAAAAGGAGTAAATCAGAAGCGTCCCTATTTTGTTCATCTGTAGTTGCTTACTTTATAAATCTTTTGATATTGTGAAGTTGCTATCTGTTTCGAAGAAGTCTTTCTTCTCACGTTCTTTCATGAGGTCCATGGCAGATTCTTTCTTAACTGATGGATCTACAGTTCCTTCGTCTTGTTCTTCTGGTACCATGTTACCAGCATCCTTCTTAGGGGCTGTCGCAGCCTTGAGTATATATATTCCAACAATAATAACGATAGTTACTATAAATATTCCGAGTAGTCCGATTCCCATGATTGGGAGGGAGTTCATAAATGCATCTACATCAATCTTCATAACTTCAGTCCTCCTATCGTGCTATCAGGTTGAGGATCAGACCTCCGGCAATTACAGAAGCTATCTGACCAGAAACATTAATACCAATTGTGTGAGCAAGGAGGAAGTTTGAACTGTCTTCCTCAAGACCAAGCTTGTGAACCACTCGAGCGGACATAGGGAATGCAGATATTCCGGCTGCACCAATCATAGGGTTGATCTTAGTCTTGGCGAAAATATTTATTAACTTAGCGAAGAGAACTCCGCCTGCGGTATCGAATATAAATGCGATAAGTCCGAGGAAGAGTATAAGTAGTGTCTGTGGATTCAGGAAGGCATCTGCTTGCATCTTCTCTGCTATAGTTATTCCCAGGAATAGTGTTATAAGGTTCGCCAGGTCTGACTGTGCTGTCTCTGAAAGTGAATCGAGAACGCCACACTCTCTGATGAGATTACCAAACATAAGGAAACCGATAAGTGCTACAGCATTAGGAGCAACAAGTCCTGTGAGGATGGTAACGAATATAGGGAAGATGATCTTAGCAGTTTTAGATACATTTCCTGATGTATACTCCATGCGGATCTGACGCTCTTTTTTTGTTGTTAGAAGCTTAATGATTGGTGGCTGTACGATAGGTACAAGCGCCATATATGAATAAGCGGCAACGATGATTGCTCCGATGTACTTGGTGCCAAAATAGTTGGCTACGAAGATAGAGGTTGGTCCATCGGCAGCTCCGATAATGGCAATGGATGCGGCATCTCTAAGTTCGAATCCGAATAGTGATGCGAGGCTCAGTGTGAAGAAGATACCGAACTGCGCAGCGGCACCGAATATCATAAGCTTTGGATTTGAAAGGAGTGGTCCGAAATCAATCATTGCTCCGATACCTACAAAGAGTAATAGTGGGAAGAGCTCATTTGCTATTCCACTTTCGAAAAGAATTGAGATAGGTCCTTCTTGAAGTATATCCCCTACCATCTGTGTGATTGCTCCGGACATTGGGAGATTCACAAGTATGGTTCCGAAACCAATTGGAAGAAGCAGCGTTGGCTCCATTTTTCTTTTTATAGCGAGGTATATCAGAACAGCTCCGATAACCCACATAATCACTTGCTTATAATCAAGGTTCGTGATGTTTGAAAACAGTGATAATAATCCCTCCATGGGCGTTTTCTCCTTTATACATATAATTCGTAAAACCGTTAACAATTATATCATCTATGGTCTTATTTTTGAATTAGGTTTTCTAGAAACTTTGAAAGCCTGCTTGTTCCATCTGTTGTGGTGGCTTTGCCATTTTCAAGCATATAATCTCTTAGTCTATTCCAGTTGGTGAATACGTCATCTGTGACGGAAACTTTTTTGCCGTTATAGTGAAGTACTATCTTGTTGTAGGTTCGAGATCCATATCTACTATGAACAGTCAGATTTAATATTACTTCGCATTTTGAAATGTTATTTAGCGAAATAACATCTGAAAAAATGAACCATTTTCTGATGGTGATTACATTTCCCTGAACATTTATCTTTGTTCCGACTGATAATAGAAAAATGAAAAGGAACATAAGAGACGTGCCTACTAAGAAAAATACAAACATATAAACCATTCCGGTGGCACCATGATGATATAAATCTGATAATAGATTCATAGCAAAAAGAAAAACCAGAAATGGAAATACAGCAAAGACCAGAAGAAGTATAGCTCTGATTTTACTATATTCTACTGTGAATGCAGCCATAACTGGAGTTTTATAAGTATCTTCGGTTGGATCACTATAATAATAATCGTTCATTTTTTATCTCTCCTTCTGGTCTATTGTAACACTATAAAGCCGGTTTTAAAATTTTTTATTTTGGGGTCTTCTCAAAAACGGTCAATGGAATATAATAATTATTAACCACTGTGGTCAACGGTCAATGCAAATGATAAAGGATAGTAATTATGAATGCGATTGAAACAAATAAATTAACAAAAAGCTATGGAAAGAGTCGAGGCATAAAGGACCTTATGCTAACGGTCGAAGAGGGCGACTTCTTTGGATTTATTGGACCAAATGGTGCAGGTAAATCGACAACCATCAGAACTCTTCTTGGACTTATAAAGCCAACGGGTGGAAGCGCCAAGGTTCTAGGGTTCGACATACTGACCGAGAAGGACAAAATCCTAAAGGAAGCAGGATATCTACCTTCGGAAATCAATTTCTATAGCGGCATGAAAGTGAAGGATGTAATAAAATATTCTGCTGACCTTAGGAAAGCAAAATGTAAGGATAAGGCTACTGAGCTGGCTGAGAGGCTGGGGCTCGATATGAGTAGAAAGGTAGATGAGCTATCACTTGGTAATAGGAAGAAGGTTGGTATAGTATGTGCTGTTCAGCATAGTCCAAAGCTTCTGATACTTGACGAACCTACTTCTGGTCTTGATCCGTTAATGCAACGTGAATTCTTCAATATATTAACAGAAGAAAATGAGAGAGGTGCTACTATATTCTTCTCTTCGCACATTTTGTCTGAGGTTCAGAACTACTGCCATACGGCAGCATTTATCAAGGATGGAAAGATCATAATGTCAGACACTGTCGATAAGATTGAAGAAACTGGTGCAAAGAAGGTTTCTGTGATTGGAGGAAAGTCCGGACTTGAAAGCATACTAAAGGGAAATGATATAAAGAAGTTCATTTCTGACCTTAAGATAGACGCGGAAAAGGGAACGGCAGACTTTCTCTATAATGGAAAAATTCCAGTACTTCTCGACATGCTGCGTAACGTTGAACCAAAAGACTTAACTATCACAGAGCCAAGTCTTGAAGAGATTTTCTTAAATTACTACGAGGTATAAAAAATGACAATATTTAAACAAGAAATAAAATCGCAGAAGCTTGCGATAATCATATGGAGTCTATCGATAGGACTTCTTGTTGCTGCATGTGTGCTGATGTACCCAGATATGGAATCACAGATGTCGGGAGTAAATGAAATGTTTTCTTCAATGGGAAACTTCACGGCGGCCTTTGGTATGGACCAGCTGAACTTCGGAACTTTGGTAGGCTTTTATGCAGTTGAAGGTGGAAATATGCTCGGAATTGGTGGCGCATTTTTTGCTGCTATTATTGGAGTTTCGGCACTTATGAAAGAAGAGAAGGAACGTACAGCAGAATATCTACTGACGCATCCAGTTTCGAGGAATAGAGTTATATCTGAAAAGCTGATGAGTACATTTGCGATAATTATAATCATGAATGTGATTGTATTTGTATGCTCTATAGCTTCAATAGTGATGATCGACGAAGAGATATTCTGGAAGGAGCTAATACTTTTCCATGGCGCGTATCTGTTGATGCAGTTCGAAATAGCCGGAATATGCTTTGGCATCTCCGCTTTTATAAAGAAGGCTGGAATAGGAATTGGTATCGGAATCGCGGGTCTGATGTATCTTCTAAACATCGTGGCAAATATATCTGAGGATGCGAAGGTGCTTAAGTATATTACTCCTTTTGGTTATACAGAAGGCTCGGATATAATCAACACCTTAGAAATAAATGTGGATTATCTGATTCCGGGAATGATAATTATGGTGGTATGTATTATAATTGCTTATATCAAGTATAATAAGAAGGACATTTCCGCGTAATTAACATAGACTTATAAAGAAAAAAGTAACGGAGTCTGAAAATGAACGAAAAATTCTACGCGCTTCCACAGGAGAAGCAGGACCGGATACTCAATGCGGGTTTCCGCGTATTTTCTAAAAATTCATACAAGAAAAGTCCTATGCTTGAGATAGCAAATGAGGCGGATATCAGTAAATCACTTCTGTTTTTCTATTTTAGAAATAAGAAGGAACTGTATCTGTTCCTGATGAAAAGGGCGGAGGAGATAACTCTGGAGCATGTTGTGAATTCTGGCTGTTATCAAGAAGCTGACATCTTTGAAATGATGTATAAGGGACTTCTGGCAAAGGCTGAGCTGATGAAGAAGTATCCTGATATGAGTAAATTCGCGCTGAAGGCTTATTATGAGGACGACGAAGAAGTAAAGGATGAGCTGCAGAAGATCATCGCGCCATACAAAAGTATTAATACGAATACGACGATTCCTAAACTGAATCCGAAGGATTATAAGGAAGGACTTGATCTTGAACTTATGTATCAGAATATGTATCTCGCGTCAGAGGGATATATATATCAAATGCAGCATCTGGGGGATATTGATGTAGACAAGGTAGTAAGTGATTATCGGAGGATAATAGACTTCTGGAAACAGTTATATAAACGTTGATTTAGGATTATATGTTCGGAATATTTAAAAAGTATAGGGGTGATAGCGTCATCTATAAAAAGATATTGGTGGTTGCTCTGCCAATTGTACTTCAAAATGTAATTGATGCTGCAGTTAATAGCGTGGATGTGCTTATGCTGAATTCAGTAGGCCAAAGCGCAATTAGTGCAGTATCACTTGCAAATAGTATGATTGGTATTTTTTTCATGTTCCTTTATGGAATAGGAACTGGAATAGCGATGCTGGCTGCACAGTATTACGGCAAAGGGGATATGAGAACTATCGAAAAGATAGAAGGGATTGGTCTTAGATTCTCACTTTCGGTAGCAATTCCTGCTGCGATAGCATCAATAGTAATACCGAAATATCTGATGTACATTTATACATCAGATCCTGAATTGATTGAAATTGGAAGTAAATATCTTGTGATGATTGCACCGGGGCTTCTCTTCTGGGCAGTTAGTGCAGTTTACATGTCGATACTTAGGTGTATAGGAAAAGTTGCAATCAGCACAGTTCTTGAGATTGGTGCACTGATATGTAATGTCGGATTAAATGCTGTCTTCATTTTTGGTCTCCTTGGGGCTCCAAAGCTTGGAGTTGTAGGAGTTGCTCTTGCCACTACTTTAAGTCGACTGATTCAGATGTTGGGGTGCTTTGCTGTCTCACTGGGAAGACCAGGTGTCAGACTGACTTTCAGAACCATGTTTAATAAAAGCCCGGTACTCCAGAAGGATTTCTTCTCCATGGCACTTCCTGCGATAGGAAATGACCTCGTGTGGTCGGTGGCATTTTCTATGTATTCCGTGATTCTGGGACATTTAGGAAGTGATGCGGTGGCGGCGCATTCAATAGTAAATGTTGTAAGAAATCTAGGGTGTGTATTCTGCTATGGAGTAGGAGAGGCTGCTGGAATCATAGTTGGACAGATCTTGGGTTCTGGAGATAGAGAAGACGGAATTAGAGCGGGACATGTGCTACTTCGACTCTCAATCATTACTGGTATAATTGGAGGACTGGTAGTGCTGGTGCTTAAGCCACTTGTGTTGGACTATGCATCTCTGACGCCAAAGGCGCTAGATTATCTGAACTTTATGATGATAATTAATTCCTATTACATAACGGGGACATCTGTAAATACCTGCCTAATTGGTGGTGTTTTCAGAGCTGGTGGTGATAGTAAGTTTGGCTTCAAATGTGACACTATCGATATGTGGTGCTATGCTGTTCCACTTGGTTTCCTTGCGGCATTTGTTTTTAAGCTTCCAGTCAAGGTTGTATATTTCCTGCTCTGCACCGATGAATTTGTAAAATGGCCTTGGGTATTTAAACATTTTTACAGCCATGTCTGGGCTAAGGATATCACTAGAGATAGTAGAGAGATAGATAGTAACTGGTGATTTTGAAACCCGAAAATCTAGCTAAATTAGTTTAGTATACCAGGGGATATCCCCTGGTATTTATATATTGACAAAACTACCGAACGGTAGTAATATACCGAACAAATGGTAGTATATATGATGGCGCAATCAGTAAGCTTAGAAAACACTCTGTGTAACAAGTATAGATAATCATAAAAAATGTACAAGAAAGGAAAAAACATGAATGATAGAAAGAATGAAATAATAATGGCAACACTTGAGCTTGCAGCGGAGAATGGTCTTGGAACTGTTTCAATGCAGCAGATAGCAAGTAAGGTGGGAATCACAAAGGCTTCCCTATATAACCATTTTTCTTCAAGGGATGAAATAGTGGAAGAGATGTATGTGGTTCTAAGAGATATGTCTAAGAGGAAGGCTGCCGTGGGTGGGATAGACTACGACAAGCTGGGTACTGAGGTTACGCTAAAGGACATTCTTATGGGGGCAGTCAGCTCATACCGAAGTATGGTTAATGATCCGGATATGTTTCTATTCTACAAAGTTATTATGTCCGAAAGAACCATTAATAATGTGGCGGCAGAGATAATGGTAAAAGAAACTGAGACAATGATAAATGCTACTAAAAGTCTGTTCTATGCATTGGAAGTGAAAGGAAAGGCACATTTTGAAGATCCGGACGCGGCGGCATTTTCATTTGCAATGGCAGTCCATGCGATACTTGATTACGAGTCAGATATTAAGTTTGCAGGACAGAAATCTAAACCGAAAATGCTGATGAGCTATATTGATGAATTCTGTAGAGTATATGGTAAACATAGCTCATAGGAATTAGTGCTTCAGTGTTCAAATAACTCGACTAATAACTTGCCTGCTTCCTCGAATAGCACAATTCCAAAAGCTTCGACGTAGTTAGGAACCATTAAAAAAAATAAAATGAAAAAAAAGAAAAAATGAAAATGAATAAAGAAAAAAGTAAGAAACTAATAAATTGGCTTGGGCTTATAGGGATTATTCAGCTTATCTCATATACAGCAGCAATTATAATTTCTCCTTCAGCTTTTCCTGGGTATGACTGGAAGTCAATGGCGGCAAGCGACCTCTCAGCCATGGATGCTCCTTCAAGAATGCTATGGGATCAATTGGCCTCTTTTTACAATGTTGGAAGCGTTGTATGTGCTACATGTGTATCTATATATGTGTCGGATAAGAAAATATGTACAAAGCTATTCAGACTGGGAGTTCATCTCTTCACTATCATGAACTGGATATCCTGTGTCGGATATCAAATGTTCCCTCTCAATGATTCAGGCAAGGAGATAGTGGGATTCCAGGAGACGATGCACATGGTTATCACTGCGCCGGTAGTACTGCTTTCTGTCATATCGCTGGTTCTTTTGATAATAGCCGGATGTAAGCAAAAGGAAGTGAGAGGAATTGGAATATGGGCTGCCATAGCGCTAATAACAATGTTTGTCGGCTCTATAGGAAGCTTTGTAGTATCGCCAGAGTATTTTGGCATATTTGAAAGATTCAGCACATTTTCGGCTGTTGGTTTTAATGCTGTTTTAGGAGTTTATTTGTTTATAGCAGGGAATTCAGTTAAGAGTCACTCAAAAGACTAACTTGGAAAGGAAAGGATTTTCGTATATACTCACAGGTGATTGTTCGCAAGAAAAGTAGTGAAGAGGCGGTAGTTTAGCAAAATGATAAATGAGACATCAAACAGTTTTTATACCAATGTGGTGTTTGTAACACTAGGTGCTATGGTTTCGTGCTTTCTGTGGGGAAGCGCATATCCGATGATTAAGATTGGTTATAGGGAGTTTGAAATCAGTTCTGATATGATGTCTTCGCAGATTCTGTTTGCCGGAATCAGGTTTACATTGGCTGGGATTCTGGCTGTATTAATTGGAAGCATTATCAGAGGGAAGATTATCCTGCCGAAGAAAAGTAGTATCCCCATGATTCTGAAGCTTTCGATGTTTCAGACTGTCGGGCAATATGTATTCTTTTATATCGGACTCGCGCATACTACCGGGGTAAGAGCGTCGATAATTCAGGGGACAAATGTATTCGTCGTATTGGTTGTCTCAAGTCTTTTATTCAGACAGGAGAGGTTGTCATTTGGAAAAATATTTGGATGCTTAATTGGCTTCCTGGGAGTTGTGATCATAAATCTTGCAGATGGAGGACTTGGAGAAGGAAATGCTATTTGGGGTGATCTATTCATTTTCATTTCAACAGTAGCATATGCATTTTCGTCTGTGTTGCTAAAGGAATATACAAAAAAAGAAGAACCTGTGGTTCTTAGTGGATATCAGTTTATTGCAGGTGGTCTGATAATGATATTTGTAGGATTAATTTTGGGTGGACATATTCTGACTGTGACTGGAAAAGGTGTTGCAAATATTATATATCTTTCATTTGTTTCTGCAGTTGCTTACACGTTATGGGGAGTACTCATGAAGCATAATCCGGTTTCTCGTGTATCAGTATATGGATTTTTGGCACCTGTCTTTGGGGTCATTTTATCCATAATACTGCTGAAAGAAGGAGCCGGATTTGGATTGCTACATTTGGTATCTCTTGTGCTGGTATGTGCAGGGATAATTATTGTTAATAAAGTCGGTAATGTAAAAGAACCCCAAATTACTTGATTATATGAGGAGGTTTGGATATGGATACAGGTGAACTAGCGTGCTGTTGCGCTTTTGTTATCCTTTGAGGTGTAGTATGAATAAATGAACTAAGCCTTGAGCTTCATATTATCTGAGGAGGAATACTATGAAAGAATATAATGAAAATGAGGAATTAAATACAAACGGCAATAAAGCGCCAGGAAATAACATTTCTGAGGTTGATAAAAAGGTTCCTGAGTTTGAAAACATCGACCAGAAGATGGAATATGCAAATGGATTCAGATATAAATATCATGTTGCCTCTAACAACGCTATCTTGAGAAGTTTTCAGGGTGACAAGTATAAAGGCCATATGTCTCAATTTGAAGTTCATAAGAATACCAATATTAGTATTGATCGTACGGCTGGTCATAGCATAGCTACACTGGCTCTTCTTTTGGAGAAGGACGAGAATGGTAATCCGAAGTATACATATGAGCAGATATGTGATCCCAAAGCATTGGTGGAGGAAAAGCAGAAGGCATTTGATACTGTTGTTCAGGCTGCAATCAGGGGAAATGATGAGGACAATAAATTCCTCTGTGAAACTATTATTAATGGACTTAAAGTCGGTGCCGGCATTGTTGAGAAATATACCAGACAGCTGAATCTTGATGATCCAAATTATGAATGTTCTGAAACATTTAATAAAATAGCTGGGCTTGTGAGTTTGATGCATGATGCATGGCAGGAGCTGGATGGTGAATATAGTAAAGAACAACTTGAGTTCGCTCAGAAAGAAAATCCTAATATTAAAACAGAAGATGAGGCTCATGATTATGTTCTTAATAAATATATAGGTTTCATGTCGGTATTTGCGAGCAGTCAGAATGATATTGTTAATGGTTATTATAAGATCAAGAATAATGATGCTATGGCAAATCCGTTAAGTGTCGTATCTAGTTCCTTCGTGGTCCATGAGCTGAAGAAAGTATTAAAAGATTGGCGGGAAAATGCAAATAATATCCCGCTTTCAGAATATTCTCTTAGTAAGAAGGGGCGAACCTTCTATCAGGGGGTGCAAGGCTCTACCAGGAGCTACTTTAGCGAAGGCGACTGGCGGAAAACACAATTTAATAACGAAATTCAAAAGCAGATGGTCCAGTATAGTATCGAAGGAAAGCTTTTTGAAGGGTCATCATATAGGATTAAGAATAATGAGGTTGATTTGATCAACCCTCCTGTTCTTGATTTAGATAATAAGCGTATCATATTCCCTAAAACTGCTAAGAAGAAGGTAAGTAAGGGGAAGCCTAAGGCAAAAACTAAGACTGACATAAATGATAAAAAGCTGAAGGAGGCGATGACTGCCAAGGCGAAGGTAGATGCTAAGTACAATGAATACCTGGTAAAGCATACAGGAGCAGATGTAATTTCTGATGATATGGAAAAGAATGTTGAAACGCTGTCGAGGGCAATGGCGGCTAGTATGCTTGGCAAGTCAAAGGCGGTTTCTAAGTATT